>JAZNQJ010000001.1:0-5581 GCA_045590115.1 Alistipes sp.
CACGATCCATATCCTGTAATGCACCAGCCAAAATCTCTGAGGCTGAAGCCGATGAGCTATTTACAAGCACCACGATAGGAATATCACGAGCAATAGGGTTATACTCAGTTGTTAAATGGCGCAACGATGATGAGTCACGCCCCATGATAGATACTATGCGCTCACCATGGTCAACAAACAACGATGCGATGTTTACTGCCTCAATCATCAGTCCACCACCATTAGAGCGGTAGTCGAGGACAATGCCTCGTAGGTTGCCACCGGCCTCCATCTGAAGCCTCTCTACAGCACGACGCAGCTCATCGTAGCTACCACGAATAAAGTCGTTGTGCGAGATATAGCCTACGCCATCACGAACAATGCCGCTATATGTGACACTTGGGATTGCAATACGGCGGCGGCGTAGCTTGAGTCTCTCTTGCTGGCCTGTGTAGAAACGCTCGAGCGTAACCTCAACATCGGTCTCAGGGTCGCCCTTAAGACGGCTGCTGATGCCATCAACCTTCACGCCCTTCATGCTCTCGCCGTTGATCTCCAAAATCTTATCTCCAGCAACGATGCCTGCCTCAGCGGCTGGCGAGCCTTTGTATGGCTCTGCGAAGATAACATAGTCGCCCTGCTGACGTATTGCCGAGCCTACACCACCATACTTACCTGTGGTCATGATATCAAAGTCGCCCATATCCTCCTCGGCAAGATACTGCGAGTAGGGGTCTGTAGCCTTTGTGATGCCAAACACCGCAGCACGCAGCAGCTCATCGGGCGATAGCTCCTTGACATACTCGCTATCGAACTCACGCATGATGTTCGCCAGGATCTCTATCGAGCGACCAAGCTCAAAGTCCTGCTTCTGGCTATCAACCTCCTGTGCCGACACGCCACACACAGATAGCACAGCACACAGGCTTAGCAATATATGTAAAACTCGGTTATTCATCTTACTACTCATTATCATTCTGCTCGTAGCGGCGGTTGTTAATATAAGATTGCAGCTGCAATGCAACACGTGCCACAGCACGACGTATGCCTCGAAGCTCAACGCCCTCAGAGGTAGCTCGCACCTCGATTTTATCCTCAAACATCAGCGAGAGGCGGTGTATGATGCCCTCGGCACGATAGGTCAACACACCATCTTTCTCATCCACAACCCTAAAGCCGAATACTCGCATGGCGTTATCGATACGTAGTCTATCATCCACAATATTGCAATCGGCAATGGTACTACGCATAAAGCCAAACTTTGGGTAGAAGGCAGCCAACACCACAAAGGCGATGACCATATAGAGGCCATTGCGGGTGTTAAGGTGTGCCAAGAGCTGTTGCCACACCGAAAGTTCGGTAGGCTGCGCAAGACCCATAATCCACACTAACGCTACGTATAAAACGCAGAGCAGAACAAGATATTTTAGCGAACGTACAAGGTATTTCATCTTTGAAAATATTTATCGGTTATTAATCGTTTGTACTGCCTGAGCAACCTGCTCCATAAGCCAGCGAGGTGTAGATGTAGCGCCACATATGCCCACGCTCTCTACCCCTTCAAACCACTGCTGCTCAAGCTCCGAAGCCTCCTCAACCATATAGCAACGCTGGTTAGCCCTACGACACACATCGCACAACACCCTGCCATTTGAGGATTTACGTCCAGAGACAAATATCACCACATCGACACTACGTGAGAACTCCACCAACGACTGCTCACGACCCGCCACACGACGGCAGATAGTATCATCAAGTGTTACACTCTCGGGGTTTGTTGCTCGACGCATAATCTCACTTCCAAGCGCATTGAACAGCTCGATGCTCTGCGTTGTCTGCGAGAGGAAGTATATAGGGCGTGAAAAGTCGATAGCCTCAAGGTCTGCGGCACTCTCCACCACCGTAACGTCATCATCCACCTGGCCGGTAAGTCCCACAACCTCGGCATGGCCTCGCTTGCCGAGCAGCACTACACGACCACCAACCGCTGCCATGCGCTCGTATGCCTCACGCACACGTCGTTGCAAGCGTGCTACAACAGGACATGTGGCATCGATAATCTCGACACCAAGCTCCTTGGCACGCTGGTATGTACGTGGTGGCTCGCCATGCGCTCGTATGAGGAGTGTTGCGCCACCTAACGAGGCGATATCTTCGTGCGTAACGGTGCGCAAGCCTAACTTCTCGAGGCGTTGTACCTCCACCCTATTATGCACAATGTCGCCCAACGAGCATACATCGCCCATGCGTTCAAGGGCTGCCTCAGCCTCACCAATGGCACGTACTACGCCAAAGCAGAAGCCCGAATTGTCATCAATAGTAACACGCATAACACCACCCTACTTTGCCAATGCCTCCTCGTAGCGCTCCATAAACCACGCCATCTGCTCCTCGACAGTCATATATGAGTTATCGAGGACAATAGCATCCTCAGCCTGACGTAGTGGCGATATTGCTCGGCTCATATCGGCCTTATCACGTGATACCACATTCTCGTAGATCTCCTTAAGGCTGACATTATCGCCCTTGGCAGTAAGCTCCTTATAGCGACGCTCGGCACGCACCATAGCATCGGCAGTCATATATATCTTAAGCTCTGCATCGGGGAATACGACAGTGCCGATATCACGACCATCCATCACCACACCACGCTTAAGGCCCATCTGCTGCTGCATGGCCACGAGCTTAGAGCGCACCTCGGCAATAGAGCTTACGGCACTCACGCAGTTGCTCACCTCGATAGTGCGAATCTTACCCTCGACCATGTCGCCATTGACGTAGATATCCGAGGCACCTCGCTGGGGGTTAAACCTAAAGTCGATGTTGATGTCGCCAAGCATGCTCACCACGCTCTCTTCGTCCACGATGCCTGAGTTTATAGCACCATGCTCAAGGGCATAGAGCGTCACGGCACGATACATCGCACCGGTGTCGATAAAGATATATCCAAGGCGTGCGGCAATGGCCTTGGCAAACGTACTCTTGCCACACGACGAGTGACCGTCGATAGCAATGATAATCTTCTTGTTATCCATCTTATTTGATTATTGTCGAAAGGAGCGTAAAGAGTCCAAGCACGCCGATGACGATGCCTGCAACATGGTTGATTGTAAGCATATGACGGGGGCGGAATCTCTTACGGAAAATATTTATTATCGAGGTTATTGAGACCCACCATGTCATGGCACCAAGCAGGAAGCCCAAGATAACCAACATGTTAAGCATCATACGGCCTATCGACTCACCATCGAGCGAGAGGCTCTCTGTCGAGATGTTGATGTCGATGTTAAACATCGTGAAGAAGGCCAAGATATAGGGGATGATAACCACAAAGTTGGCCAGCGTAACACCAAACATAGAGCCGAAGTCCTGCCATAGGTTGGTCTTACCCGCACGATTCTTACGTATCTGAGGCACAGGATTTTGGAAGAAGATGAACACACCGATAATCACCACTATTGCGCCACCGCAAATCTGTATTATGGTGTTATACTCCTCGATATACGACCTTAGCAGGGCATATACCGAGAATGCAAGAATTGCCAAAAGTGTGTCGGCACACGCCACGCCAAGACCCGACATTATGCCCGAGAGGTGTCCCTTGCTCAGCGTGCGCTGGATGCAAAGCACAGCCACAGGGCCTACGGTAACCGACGAGGCGAGTCCCACGCAGAAGCCTCCGATAAGTGTTTGTATAATCTCTAAAAGCATCAGTTTCAAATATTTACCATCAAGCTCTTGCCACACACCCCTTAAGTGCCGAAAGAGCCGTACATACCACGTTGCAAAGATACAACCTTTTTGGCATATTACGCATACGATTTTAGGCAAAATTTATGATTTATCCTTTAGGATAGTTTTTTTTCGCCACCCGACGTATTGCCATGTAAGAGAATCTTTGTACCTTTACGCTCGATATGAGTTAAACAACAACCACTAAATTGAACTAATACTATGATTGATCTTAAATACCCTGGCATTGAGATTCAGGCCGACGAGGAAACAGCTATTGGCAAGTACTGCAACCTCTCGATTATCGCCTTTTCGCACTCTGAGATTATCGTTGACTTCGGAGTGCGCCTTGCGGGTTTCGATAAGGCGAAACTTCAGAGCCGCATTGTTCTTACACCCGACCATGCTAAACGTCTACTGCTGAACCTTCAGGAGAACATCAGCCGCTACGAGAAGCTCAATGGCGTAATCGAGGTGCAGACAAAGCCTATTGTTGACCCATTTGGTCATAAGGGCAACGCATAACATTATACTCACAACAAAACAGGGGGGGGCTAAAAAGTAAATTAGCCACCCCCACTTTGTGTCATGAGGTTGAAGAAAAAGATGTAGTTTTAGGCATGCGAAGCCCGAAAAAGCGGAGTTTACTAAGCGTAAATGAGCATTTTGAGGGCGAGCATAACGACAAAATACTCTTTTTATTCAGCCTCTCATTATTGGTTTATGTCATACTCCTACTCAATGCTCAACGCCGAGAGGCTCAGCTCCGAGCGAGTGGCACTATCAAGCTCCGCAACCAAGGTCTTCAGCACCTCTATATCGCCCTTGTTCTCCGCTGTAGGCATAGTATAGAGACGACCAATAGTTCCCGCCTTGCCGGTAGTGTCAGTTGCGTAGGCAAGCGCCGTCTGCTCTATGTTCCAATCAGCCAGATAGAAGGTATAGGGCGATGACACCTTGCATGTTTTCCAATAGCCATCGGCAATACTCCACAGCTCGCTATCCGAGTAAGCGGAGGTATTGCTACAATCACCCTCAACCATCGTGGTAAAGAGCGTGCGCACATTGTCCAAGTCGTTGTATTTAACTACGGTAATAACCTTACCCTTGGTAGCTGACGCATCGCCAAACACAGCTCCCGCCTCGTCATCGCCTGAGAAGTAACCAACAAGCTCTATCGTTGGGTTGGCCACGCCGAGAGTGCTGGTGCGTGCGATATTATCAAAGGTATAGGTCTTGACAACCTTGCCCGTATGGACATCGAGGGCAAAGATATAGCCCATAATCTCAGTATCGGGGAGTAGACCACTCACCTTCACCGAGCAGTTACCGTTGTAGTAGTATTGGTCAAGCACCTCGCAGATAGTTATGCTTTGGTTGAAATCCTTAGAGCCTGTATAGTAGTAGTCGAAGGCCTCCTCCTCATAGCCAATGAATGTCTGCTCATCATACTCGCCTGCAACGCAAGCACCTGGAACATAGTAGATTGTAGGGTCTGAAGAGGTAATATTCATGGTAAAGCCGTAGGGCGACAGGTTTGTTGTTGAGATATTAAACTCAACCTCTTCAAGGCTACCTCCAGGTAGTGTGCGGAAGGTCTTCATTGCCGCCTCTGTCGTGATACCGCCATCGTAGCCAAATGCGATGATATAGTAGTCAGTGTCGGCAGCTGGGAGCTTCATGGCGTTAGCACCCACATGCTCAACCATGCCACGATCGTTGGACATCAAATCCATCCAGCCACCCCACTGTTTTACAAGCTTATGCATCTGCTCGTCGGCTGTAGAGACTCCATCCCAAGGGGCGACAAGTGCGCAATACTTATCCTTGTCATTAGATGGGGTGATGCGGAATGAGGCATTCATCTGGC
>JAZNQJ010000002.1:0-20438 GCA_045590115.1 Alistipes sp.
GGTAGCCTCCTCGCAAGCAGTATCACCACCACCTACTACGGCTACATCCTTCTTGCGGTAGAAGAAACCGTCGCAAGTAGCACATGCGCTAACGCCCATACCACGATACTTAGCCTCAGACTCCAAGCCGAGGTACTTTGCTGAAGCACCTGTAGATACGATTACTGCGTCAGCCTCAATCTCATGCTCGTGGTCTACAACAGCCTTGAAAGGACGCTTCGAGAAGTCGATATCGGTGATGATGCCACGACGTACGTCGGCACCAAAACGCAATGCCTGCTTGCGAAGATCCTCCATCATAAGAGTACCGGTGATACCCTCAGGATAGCCTGGGAAGTTCTCAATCTCGGTTGTTGTTGTGAGCTGACCACCTGGCTCGATACCCTCGTAGAGTACAGGTGAGAGGTTTGCACGTGAAGTGTAGATAGCTGCGGTGAAGCCTGCAGGGCCGCTACCGATGATCAAAACTTTTACTTTCTCCATAGTTTTGGTTGGTTTTTAGTTGATATTATTTGTTTAGTTGTTGTGTATCTATGCTAATTGTTTAATGCGTGTTCCTGAAGTCGGCCTCCTGCTCCTCTTGCCCTCTAAAGTCGTAGCCGTAGCCTATCATCATGCCTATGCCGGTGTCACGCTCTCGGTCCGATTCGGTGGTCTCACGCATCTGGGCAATTACATTGTGTGCCGTATCTATTGCCTCAGCGATATCCTGCGATGTGGGTGTATGTCCCAGCTGGTTGCCCAGCAGGTTGCAAGCATATGCCGCTGCCATATCATCGTACTCGTTCATTGCTCGGTTAAACATCGCACGTATGTCACTAAGTGTCGATGTTGGGTCGGCGCAACGCTCCATTATGCGCTCCAAGAGTGCATGGGGCATATACTGTCCTGCGATGTCTACCCACTCGCCACAGTTCTCGGCAGATGCTCGGCTAAGGTCGCCACGACTGAGCATCATGCCTATGGATGCCACTATTGCGCTGTTGTATAGTTTCACACCACGCTGCAGCATTGTAGCCTTGATGATGGTGCGGTTGTAGTTGTAGGTCTTGGCCTCGGGGTCATCCTCTGCAAAGCGGTTGAGGATGTCTACACCACGTAGCATCTTGCCCGTAAGGTAGGGGTTATGCTCCTCAAAGTGTATGTTGTCGTGCTTGAGCTGTCGCCTATCACGAGCCTTCCACTTCTCGGTATCTCGTACCGTACCGTAGCTGGTAAGGGCGATGGCCGGAACAAGCGATGAGTGGCCATCCTCCTCGATAAGGTAGGAGTAGGGCATATCCTGTGTGTCGTGGTGTCGTGTGTGGCGACCGAGGATTACGGTATATGGGCCCTCGATAGCGGGCGACATCACATAGGCGTTGCTTCCGAACTTCGAGCCACGAAGGTGTACGGCCTGATGTATGGCACCACTCTTGAACAGGTGGTTCGATTGGTTGGTGCCGCTACCAGCGTTGAAGAACGAGAAGATGCCGGCAATGAGCAGTGATGACTTGTGGTGCGACACTGTAAAGGGTCCAGCAAATATCGCTGCGGCCTCGCCATTCTCGCAGTGACAGTTGGCAAAGAATAGTGAGTCGGCAGCGGTAAAGCCGTTGGCGAGGTGTGACTTCTCACCTACGAAGCAACGCTCGATGCATGCTCCGCTCTCAACTACCGAGTCGTTGAATAGTATAAAATCCTTGGCACGCACATCCACGCCTACTGTTACGTTGCGCTGTATTGTGCCATTCTCAAGGTGTGACGCACCCTCTATCGTAGTGCCGTCGCCGATGTTTACCTCACGTATGAACTTAACGCCGAGTATTCTCACGTTATCGCCCACACGACCCACCGAGCTGCGATGCCTCTCCACCTCAGCATTTACTTTGCGTTCCAACTCGGCAATCATCTCAGGGCGGTTGCGCATCATCGCCATAAGGTAGGCAATCTGCGCCGTGAGGTCGTTGTAGATAGGTACGCTGCGTCCTCCATTCTCGTTTACGGCAGATACCATCACGCCACCGCCAAAGAGCGAGTCGTGGCGACACTCAAGGCGTAGTACGGAGTCGATATAGCAGTTGTCGCCTATCGAGTAGTTGCAAATCTTGGAGTATGATATGATGGTGTTTGAGCCAATAGTGACATCGCCCTCAAAGCGCACGTTGCGTAGCTGCTCGGGGCTAAAGTCTTCGGATACCATCACACGCTCCCAGCTCTCTGCCCAGCATCCACGCTGACGCAGAGCTGTCAACTCCTCATTGGTAATATGTCTTAGCTGGCTCATTAGTTAATCTTTCTTGGTGTAAACCACACGCTTTGTCTCGAAGAAATCGTCGTCAAACATTGTGCGAATGTCGTAAAGGTCCCACTTGCGGTGGGTTGCAGCAAGCTCCTCAGCAAGCTCTCCACCCTTGAGGTAGAGGATGCCATTGGGGAGTGTCCCTCGCTGACCCTTGCGTAGTAGCTGCCATGCCCATGGCATAAACCTCGCCATCTCGGTGACGGCACGTGATACTACATAGTCACACTTTATGCCCAGCTGTTCGGCACGAGAGTTTACGGCCTTGAGGTTACGAATATCAGCACCCTCTATGATGCCCTCGACCACACGTATCTTCTTGGCTATGGAGTCCACGCCGATAAACTCTACGTCGGGGAACATTATGGCTAAGGGTACCGATGGAAAGCCTCCACCACAGCCTATATCCACAACCGTAGCGCCAGCCTCAAACCTACATACCTTGGCAATGGCCAACGAGTGTAGTATGTGGCGGGTGTATAGATGCTCCATATCCTTGCGTGACACCACGTTTATGCGGGCATTCCACTCCTCGTATAACGCACCCAGAGCATCGAACTGCTGCTCCTGGCGGGCATCAATCTCGGGAAAATATCGTCTGATAAGGTCGCTATTCATCGCCTGTTTGTTACTTTGTTTTCGTTTGTCTGGTTGCTGCTCACTACTCCTTGTCCAGAATCATCTTGCATACTGCAGCCTTGGCACGACGTATCTGCGTCTTTATGGTGTTGAGTGGTCGTCCGAGCTTCTCGGCAATCTCCTCGTAGGAGTACTCCTCGAGGAAGCGCATCTCGATAATCTGGCGGTAGTCCTCCGAAAGTTCGGCCAGCGATGCCTCAAAGTGTGCTGTGCGCTGGTTTATTATCACCGACTCCTCAGGCGATGGTGTTGTTGCCATGGGGGCTATGAACTTCCCGTCTATCGACACATCATCGGCACGACGGCGCACATGATCCACCAAGGTGTTGCGTGCTATGGTATATATCCACTGCCCGAAGGTGTAGTCTGGGGAGTAGTCGGCAAGGTGTAGGTATACCTTGATGAATGTCTCCTGCAACAAATCGTTCGAGGTGTCTGTGTCGCCAAGTCGCTGGTCGAAGAGGTGCTTTATGGCCTCGTTATATCGCATGAAGAGGTACTCGAAGGCACGATGGTCGCCTTCGGCTGCAAGATGCACCAACTGTGTGTCGGTGGCCACGATGTAATCCTCTATATCCATGCTTTAGGGCTGTTGTTGCTCTGCTTGAGGCCGATGATAAAGTCTATGGCTGGGCCTATGAGGTCGTAAATCCAATACTTCATGAGTATGCCATACTCGCCAAACTTAGCTGCGGTCTTGCGTGTAGATACCAACACAAGGATATAGCGTAGGATGGCTACTACCAGGGCAAATATCTTCAGCTCCAACGGGAGCAGTATTAGTGCGGCTAACGTAGCTACGAAGAAGAGCATGCGGCTACCTGCCTCCCACTGTCCGAATGTCTTTATCGATGTGGGGTAGTAGCGTGCTGTAGAGCGTGCATAGCGCACCACCTCGAGCCACTCGGCCCATGTTGATGGGCGCTCCTCGTATACAAGCGCCTTTGGCGAGAGCATTACGGCACTACGCTTAGGCGAACTTATCGACTGAATGTAAAGGTCGTTCTCGCCGATATCCATGTTGAGATGGTTAAATCCTCGTGTTCGCTCGTAGATGTTGCGTGTGAAACCAAAGTTGCTACGTGGTGCTACGAGTATGCGGTCGTTAACGGACATTGCCATATTGTTGCGGCTATAGTGGAACTCAGCCATGCGCATAAGGTATGTGCTTAGGTTCTGCTCCTCAAAGTGGGGTGTTGCAGCGCCTGCTACCACTGTGCCACGCTCAAAGGCGTGAGCCATGTATGTCACCCACTCCTCGGTAGATGGTATTGTGCCGGGTGTGGTGAATATGAAGCAGTCGTACTGTGCCGACTTGATGCCGACGTTGTATGCCTGCTTTGTGGTGATATATATGCGGCCGTTGCCAGCGAGCTTTGTGAGCTTGAGGTTGGAACGCTCATCACATATGCGCTGCAGCTCGGCATAGTAGTCCACGTCACGACCGATGTATACAATCACAATTTCGTATACCCCGTAGCTCTGGGCAAGAAGCATAGGCAGCTGTTCGGTCAGGAAGCGTTCATCCTCGCCACGTACGGCTACGATTACCGAGACGTATGGATTCTCGCACCACTTCTGCTTGCTATGCATCAGGCGGAAGTGATGGATGCGTCGGTAGGCAATGCCATAGTAGTATGCTTGCACCGCAAAGAGGATGATAATTATGGCGAGAAGGGCTATTCCCGACCATGTGTATGACTCGATTATCTGGCTTAAAAACTGCATAGCGAAATGTGTATAAAAATATAACGTGCAAATATAGGCAAAAAATGGCAAAGCACCAAAAAATAAAAAAGAATAACTTAAGAATATTAAGCATTAGGGTTGTTGAGACATTAAGCCGATAAAGATATCAAGGTGGTTGGGAATAAAACAATAAGCAGAAGAATATCGTTAATTTATAATTGATGCCTAACTTTGTAATGTCTTATTGTCATATTATCCTAATGTCTTTATATAATTGCGATTAAGATATTAAGACCATTAAGACATTAAGATGTCTGCAGATAAAGCAATAGTAGAATAATATTTTCAATTTCCAATCACAATTTTCTCATTCCTAATAGCTGATTTCTTACTGTCGAGAGGCTATATTTTGTGAGTGTCGGCGTTTTGGTTTTGTAGATTTGGGAATTTTTACTATCTTTGTGCGTTATATATACATGTATGGAATTTACGCTACAACATACCGCTTCGGATAGTAAGGCTCGCGCAGGCGTGCTACACACAGACCATGGGCCTGTGGAGACCCCAATATTTATGCCTGTAGGTACTGCCGCTGCGATGAAGGGAATATTTCATCGTGACGTAGACCAGGAGGCCAAGGCGCAGATAATCCTTGCCAACACCTACCACCTATACCTCCGCCCAGGAATGGATATCATTGAGGCGGCAGGTGGTGTGCATCGTTTCTCATCGTGGCAGAAACCTATGCTTACGGATAGTGGTGGCTTCCAGGTATTCTCGTTGGCCGCATGCCGAAAGCTCAAGGAGGAGGGGTGTTACTTCCAGTCGCACATTGATGGTTCACGCCACCTATTCACGCCTGAGAGTGTTATGGATACCGAGCGTACCATAGGTGCCGATATCATGATGGCCTTCGATGAGTGTCCTCCAGGTGATGCACCTTACGACTATGCTCGTAAGTCACTCGACCTTACGGAGCGCTGGCTTGATAGGTGTTTTAACCGTTATTCGCAGACACAACCTAAGTGGGGTCACTATCAGGCGCTGTTCCCCATTGTTCAGGGTGCAGGCTATGCCGATCTTCGTGAGCGTGCTGCACGTAACGTGCTACAATACAACGCTGATGGCTATGCCATTGGTGGTCTTGCCGTAGGCGAGCCTACCGATGTGATGTATTCGATGATTGAGGTGTGCAATGCAGTGCTGCCTACCGACCGCCCACGCTATCTTATGGGTGTTGGTACACCAATAAATATCCTCGAGGCTATAGATCGTGGTGTCGACATGTTCGATTGTGTGATGCCTACACGTAATGGCCGCAATGGTCAGCTGTTTACCTCGGAGGGCGTGATTAATATTCGTAACAAGAAGTGGGAGAAGGACTTTTCGCCCGTAGACCCTAACGGCGTGACGTTCGTAGATAAGCAGTATACCAAGGCCTACTTACACCACCTTGTGGTATGCAAGGAGATGCTCGCAGCGCAGATTGCCTCGCTGCATAATACCGCATTCTACCTATGGCTTGTGGGTGAGGCTCGCCGTCATATCATCGCTGGTGACTTCAAGCCCTGGAAGGAGGAGATGGTCGTAAAACTTGCACGCAGACTATAATCATGAGACTGAGACTAATGCCATCAATACCGGGTTATCGCACCCTCGATAGGTATATCCTCGGAAAGTTTCTGAGGACATATCTCTTCGGCCTTATGATGATTATCATCATCGTGGTGGTGTTCGACTATGTGGAGAAGGTCGATGATTTCACCGAGCTGAAGGCTCCATGGGATGCTGTGGTCAACGACTACTACCTAAACTTCATCCCATACTTCATAAACCAATTCTCGTCGCTGTTTACCTTTATCGCCGTAATCTTCTTTACCTCGAAGCTGGCTATGCAGACCGAGATTGTGGCGATACTGTCGGGTGGTGTGAGCTTCCGCAGGCTTATGTGGCCCTACTTCCTCGGCTCATTGATTATCACCATTGCCAATATGGCACTCAGCCTGTGGGTGATACCTCAGGCACAACGTGAGATTATTCAGTTTGAGAGTCAATATGTCAAGCGTAACCAGCGAGTCCTCTACGATGAGAATGCCTACCGCCAGATAGCCCCTGGCACCTACGTCTATGTTCGTGGCTATAGCCCTCGTGGCGAGATGGTGTCGTTCTTTGCCATAGAGGAGTACGACGACTCGGAACTTGTGGGCAAGCTTGAGGCCTCGAGTGCCTCGTTCGATGAGGAGTCGGGGCGTTGGACAGCACCTCGCTATGTCACCTATAGGCGTACCGAGAAGAATGTATACGACTTTGAGCTACACCGCAATCTCGACACACTTATCAACCTTGATGCCCGAGAGTTAGGCGAGACAAAGTCGTTAGTTAAGACCATGACCATCAGCGAGCTTAACGACTACTTATTGCAGCAGCGTGAGAAGAGTTCGGATGATGTCTATATCATTGAGGTGGAGCGTCATGCACGCTACTCATACCCTGTGGCGACATTTATCCTAACGGTGATAGGTGTGTCGCTATCATCACGTAAAATGCGTGGTGGCATGGGTATGCACATCGGCTTGGGCATTGCGCTATGCTTCAGCTATATTATGCTGGGACGTGTGTTTGAGCAGATTGCCATAAGTGGCTCGATGATACCTTGGTTGGGTGTGTGGTTACCGAACATGGTGTTTGCCATAATCGCTGCCGTAGTTTATGTTAAAGCCCCTAAATAACATGGATAGAGTATCACATATTGCCGATTATATACGTCGTGGCGAGCGTCTGACGGTAGAAGATGCCATAACGCTTTGGCGTGAGGCTCCGCTATGGTTGCTTGGCGAGCTGGCTACACAGCGCAAGATGGAGGCAAGTGGCAATCTTGTCTACTACAATCGCAACATACATATCGAACCATCGAATGTCTGCATCTTCAACTGCGAGTTCTGCTCGTTCCGTCGTCGTGCGGGCGATGCTGATGCTTGGGTGATGACTCTTGATGATATTGAGGAGCGTGCCAAGCAGATGGCAGGTAAGGGTATCACCGAGGTGCATATCGTTGGTGGTGTGCATCCCGACCATACGCTTGAGGTATACTGCGAGATGATACGTCGTGTGAAGCGTGCGCTGCCTCATGTAGCTGTCAAGGCATATACGGCAGTAGAGATATCCTACATGATACATCGTGCCGAGCTGACATTGGAGGAGGGTATGCGCAGACTTATTGATGCGGGCATGGAGAGCATCCCTGGTGGTGGTGCTGAGCTTTTCGATGAGGAGCTACGCTCGAAGCTATGTCCCGATAAATGCTCCTCGGAGGAGTGGTTGGCAGTACACCGCACAGCACACAACCTCGGTATAGATACCAACTGCACAATGCTCTATGGCCATGTTGAGAGCATCGAGCAGCGTGTCGATCATCTCAACCGCCTGCGCAGGCTACAGGATGAGGCACCAGGATTTAATGCCTTCATACCGCTGAAGTATCGCAGTCGCAACAACCGTATGTCGGCAGTAGGCGAGTGTTCCGTAGAGGAGGACATGCGTATGATGGCTCTCAGTCGCCTGTTCCTTGATAACATACCTCACATCAAGGCCTATTGGGTGGCCTATGGTAAGAGCGTTACGGAGATGGCCTTAGCCTTTGGTGCCGATGATATTGATGGCACTATTGACGACTCTACGAAGATCTACTCTATGGCGGGTGCTGACTCACGCCCTACGATGAGCGTGGCAGAGCTTGAGGCCTTGGTTCACGATGCTGGATACGTTGCCGTAGAGCGTGATACCCACTATAACGAACTACACCGCAGTGAGCGCAGCTAAATGGTTGAAAACGAAAGAAAAACGAATAATAAAACGATGGAAAAGAGTAACAAGACAAAAAACAGCGATGCTAAGACATCGGCAAACGAGAGCGGCTGGAAGAGATTTTACCGTAAGGCAATGATTACCAGCAACATCCTTCTTATTGCGCTATTCGGCATTTTCATGGTGTTGTTTGTATATTTTGGCCTCAAGGTTATCACACGCCACAACAAGACTATCCCTGTTCCCAACTTTATCGAGATGTCGCTGAGCGACGCTCGTAAGCTTGCTGATGATCTCGACCTTGAGATTGTTGTTCGTGACTCGGTATACGAGTACGATATCGCTGGCGGTACTGTCATCGACCAGAACCCTGCACCATCAACCATTCGTGAGGTTACTGTTAAGCCCGACCGTAAGATTTATCTAACGGTGAATGCCTACAGCCGTCGCTTGGTGAAGATGCCTTTGGTGGATCGTAAGTCGTTGCGTCAGGCTATCAATGAGCTTGAGCGTGCTGGCTTTAACATTGGCAAACTTGAGTTTGAGTACCATAGCAGTGCCGAGGACTTCGTGATTCAGCAGCGTGTAAATGGTAATATTATGACCAAGACCTCGAACCTCTCGATGCCTTATGGTACCGACGTGACCCTCAAGGTGGGCTATCGTGCTAAGCGTAACACTGTAGTACCTCAGCTTATGGGTATGCGTCTGCAGCAGGCTAAGAATGCGCTGTGGACAAGTGGTCTGAATGTGAATAAGATTGTCTACGATGAGACCGTTACCGACCTCAAGAGCCGTCGTCTGGCACGTGTATATATGCAGACTCAGCCCGTAAAGAGTGTTGTGACACGTGGTACAAAGGTATCTATCTACCTTACTTGCAATGATCAGCTTATCGACTCACTATCAAAGATAAAGGATAATAAGTCGGGCTACTTCGCTGAGCAGAAGCGACTCATGGAGGAGGAGGCTGCTGAGGAGAAGCGCCTTAAGGAAGAGGAGGAGGCACGCCTCAAGGAAGAGGAGGAGCGTCTTAAGGCTGAGGCAGAGGCTAACCCTACACCTGAGGGTACGGATGGCCTTAGCGAGATCTATGGTGCCGATGCAGAGATTGTTGCTTCAGGCGACACATCACAGATTGAGGGTATTACGCAGAGCCTTGTGGATAGCACCAAGATTGCCACTCCAGAGCCTGCAACAACTCAGAGTGCAACAGAGACAAAAACCGAGTAGTAGACCTTAGATAGATTAGACGTTAGCTCCATTAGTAATGATGTCCATTACTAATAAATCATTACTAATTACTCATTACTCATTTTATGGTAGATAGAGCGTTGATTGCCGATGAGGCACTTCTCGATGAGCTTGACATAGAGCAGACAGAGGGTGGTGACGAGGGCGATGAGATGTACGAGCATTTTGCCGTCACTGTCGACAAGGGACAGTCGATGATGCGATTGGATAAGTTCCTCACCGCACGTCTTGAGAATACCTCACGCAACCGCATACAGATGGCTGCCGACGGTGGTAACATCATCGTGAATGGCAAGCCCCAGAAGTCGAGCTACAAGGTAAAGCCTCTCGATCAGATATCTATTGTGATGCCCTATCCCCGCCGTAAGGAGGAGATTGTGCCTGAGAACATTCCTCTCGACATTGTCTACGAGGATGACGATATCATCGTGGTGAATAAGGCTGCGGGCATGGTGGTGCATCCCGGTGTGGGTAACCATAGTGGCACGCTGGTGCATGCTCTGTCGTGGCACCTTCGTGATCTTGAGATGTTCTCTGAGGGCAATGCACGTGCCGGCCTTGTACACCGTATCGACAAGGATACCTCAGGCCTTCTGGTGGTGGCTAAGAACGAGAGGGCGCATGCTCACCTCGCCAAGCAGTTCTTTGACCATACCATCTACCGTCGCTATGTAGCCTTGGTGTGGGGTAACTTGGCTGATGATGAGGGTACTATTACAGGTAATATCGGCCGTAGCCCTAAGGAGCGTCTGCAGATGTATGTCTTTGCTGATGGCTCGGATGGCAAGCATGCCGTAACCCACTATAAGGTGCTACGTCGCTACGGTTATGTTACGTTGGTGGAGTGTAGGCTCGAGACAGGACGTACCCACCAGATACGTGTGCATATGTCGTGGCAGGGACATCCGCTCTTCAATGATGAGAGGTATGGTGGCGACCGCATTCTGAAGGGTACTACGTTTATGAAGTATAAGCAATTTATCGAGAACTGCTTCAAGCTCATTCCACGTCAGTCGTTGCATGCTCGTGCCTTAGGCTTTGTGCATCCTACATCGGGCGAGTATGTACAGTTTGAGTCGGAGCTTCCCGAAGACTTCAGACTTGTGCTGCAGAAGTGGGAGACATATACCGACTCTCAGGGCTTGGACCTCGATGAGATTTAAGCATCTGGGCATGCCACTAAGGCTATACCAATATTAATATAAGTTAAGATGTTTCTACCAACAACCATAAAGGAGGTTGAGGCACGTGGCTGGGACGAGCTTGATGTTATCATCTTCTCAGGCGATGCCTATATCGACCATCCCGCCTTTGGACCAGCAGTCATCGGCCGTATACTCGAGGCTGAGGGCTATCGTGTGGCCATAGTGCCACAGCCCAATTGGCGAGATGACCTCAGAGACTTTAAGAAGCTGGGTAAGCCACGCCTCTTCTTTGCGGTGTCGGCAGGTGCTATGGACTCTATGGTAAACCACTATACTGCCAACCTACGCCTAAGGTCGAACGATGCCTATACGCCAGGTGGCAAGGCTGGCTTCCGTCCCGACCGTACGGTAGATACATATACCAAGATTTTAAAGCGGCTATATCCGCATACTCCAGTTGTTGTAGGTGGCATTGAAGCCTCGTTGCGTCGTCTTACACACTACGACTATTGGACAAACTCGCTCAGAGAGTCTATCCTCGCTACATCGGGTGCCGACCTATTGGTCTATGGCATGGGCGATAAGGTTATCCGTGAGGTTGCTAAGGCTCTGCGCAATGGCTTTAATATGAAGCTGTTGCGTGGCTTGCGCCAGGTGGGCTTTATGGCAGATAGAGAGTATGTCGAGCGTCTGTATAACGGCAAGACCATAGTGCTTAACTCTTTTGAGGAGTGCCAGGCCGACAAGCATAAGTTCGGCAAAAACTTCTGCAATATGGAGCTTCTGAGCAATATGCTTAAGTGCGACACCACGCTTGTGGAGCCTGTCGCCGATAGGTATGTTGTCATAACACCGCCCCATGAGCGTCTTACCACCGAAGAGCTTGACCACTCGTTCGACCTGCCTTATGAACGTGCGCCACACCCACGCTATCGTGGCAAGGGCGATATCCCAGCGTGGGAGATGATTAAGCACTCGATAAATATTCATCGTGGATGCTTCGGTGGCTGCTCGTTCTGTACTATCTCGGCACACCAGGGCAAGTTTATCAGCTCACGCTCAGAGCGTTCGATACTTGCTGAGGTAGAACGTGTTACGCAGATGCCCGACTTCAAGGGCTATCTCTCGGATATAGGCGCTCCGTCGGCAAATATGTATCGCATGGAGGGACGCAACCAGGAGCTGTGCGCTAAGTGTAAGCGCCCATCGTGTCTGCATCCTAAGCTATGCCCCAACATGAACAACGACCACCAGCCGTTGCTCGACCTATATGCTAAGATTCGTGCTACTAAGGGCATTAAGCGTGCCTTTGTAGGTAGTGGCATACGCTACGACCTGTTCGATGACTCGGCATACTTTGAGACTGTTGTAAAGCACCATACCTCTGGTCGCCTTAAGGTAGCCCCCGAGCATACTGAGGATCATGTGCTTAGTCTTATGCGTAAGCCACCTTTTGCACTGTTCGAGAAGCTCAACTCTCGCTTTAAGCAGGTGTGCCGTCGTGAGGGGCTAAACTACCAGATTATCCCATACTTCATATCCTCGCACCCTGGTTGCGAGGAGCGTGATATGGCAGCTCTTGCACGTAAGGTGTTGGGCAACCTACACTTCAATCTTGAGCAGGTGCAGGACCTTACGCCAACGCCTATGACGCTGTCGTCGACAATGTTCTATATGGGCGAAAATCCATATACGGGCGAGAGTGTATATGTAGCACGCACACAGGATGATAAGCGTCGTCAGAAAAGCTATTTCTTTGGTGGAGAGTTGCCCCAGGATAGGAGCAAGACAAAGGGTGATACCTCAAAGCGTAAGGGTCATACCCCAAGGCGTAAGCCACAACGAAAGTAGAGTTACAAGAAATTTAGTTGTGGGGCTGATTTAGGTTCTGAGCCTTATTTTTTAAGACCAAAAAGACCGTAAGACAATTAGGGTGGTCACGGACAATAGCACAAACAGCCAACGGCCAAGACCACAGCAGATACCCGACCTCATAATGGTCTTAAAAAATTAAAGACAAAAAAAAAGACGACCATTTGGTCGTCTGCAAATTTTGCTCAAAAGCGGAGGGCACTGGATTCGAAGCGCAGGGCTTAAAGCCCAAGCTCGCGGGGATACCTCTTATAAATGCGCAGGCCATAGGCCGAGCAATAAACCTCCATAATATCCCCGCAACCAGCCTTAAAGTGAGAATCAGTACATCTCAAAATTTGCGCTATCGCTCAGCGATTTTTTTGTTGTCTTGGGCAGGGCAAGCTTGCTTGGATAGGCCTAAGACAGCAAAAAAAAGACGACCATTTGGTCGTCTGCAAATTTTGCTCAAAAGCGGAGGGCACTGGATTCGAACCAGCGGATACCTTACGATATCGGCAGTTTAGCAAACTGCTGGTTTAAGCCACTCACCCAACCCTCCTTAAACCATCTTTTCTGTAAAAGAGCGGTGCAAATATACGACTAATTTTGGTATCTGCAAAATTTTAGACTAAATAATTTGCTTTTATTGGTCGTAACCTCACGTGCCGAGTTATCGCAGCTGGCGGAAAAGCTCCCACATCAGTACGCCTGCCGACACCGATACGTTGAGCGAGTGCTTGGTACCCACCTGTGGAATCTCTATTGCGCCATCCACCATGTCGGCGATACGCTGGTCTACACCCTCAACCTCATTACCAAAGACTAAGGCATACTTTGTGTTAGGCTCAGCATTGAACTTATCAAGCATCGTGGCACCCTCAATCTGCTCTATGGCAATGATTTGGTAGCCCTCATTACGTAGCTTCTCGACACACTCTGCGGTAGTAGGGTAGTAGCTCCACCCTACGCTAAGCTCCGAGCCGAGTGCGGTCTTGTGAATCTCACGATTAGGTGGCGTGGCGCTGATGCCACATAGGGCGATATGTTCAATGCCAAAGGCATCGGCAGTGCGGAAGAACGAGCCTACGTTCTGTGCCGAGCGCACATTGTCGAGGATGACCGTAACGGGTAGTTTAGCCATTGTGGCATACTCCTCAAGCGTAGGACGACCAAGCTCCTCGTTAAGTAATTTACGCATTTTTTAAGTAAATTTAATAATTACGCCACAAAAGTAATAAAATATAAAATATTTTGAGTAAATTTGCACCAAATGTTTTTTGTCGGTAGACCTATGCAGAGACTCTTTCTAATTTTTATAGCTGTTCTGGCCACCCTTGTTGGGGTGGAGAAGGTCTCTGCGCAGGAGCTGAAACTTGGTGCCGACTTTACCACGTTGTTTGATAATACCGAGTATGCAGGTATGCAGGGTATATCCTCAGGCACACTCTTTGGCGCACGCCTTACGCCTAAGCTCGGTGTTGAGTGGCGGGAGCGTAACCGCCTGATGGTGGGTGTAGATATGTTCCAGGACTTTGGCTACGATGCTAAGTTTCTGTCGGATGCCCGCCTACAGTTATACTACGCCTACGATGCTCCTTGTGTGAAGGTGTTTGCGGGAGTATTTCCACGTAGCAATATGCGAGGTCTGCAATCTCAGCTACTCTTCGATAGGTCGTACCGCTACTACAATAACGCAATCGGTGGTGTGTTGGCACGCTACGAAGATAGTAGGTTTGAGGGGTCGTACGTAGAGTTTGCGATGGACTACACCGGCATGCGTGACTTTAGCACCAGAGAGGCATTCTCTATCATGTCGTCGGGATGTATGAATATGCCGTTGTTCTACTTTGGTTACGACTTCTATATGGGCCACTATGCCAAGGATTATAACCCCGAAACACACGATGGCGTGGTTGATAATCTGCTACTTACGCCATATATAGGCTATAGGTTTAGCGCAAATAAAAAGGCTCAACCAATAAATTTCGACATTCGCCTAAGCTATGTGCAGTCGCTACAGCGTGATAGAATCAACGAGAATGTATGGAATTACCCATCGGGTGCTGAGCTATTTGTCGAAGTTGAGTGGTACAATGTGCGCCTCTCAAATCGCCTCTACGCCTCACAAGGAGAGCTATTTACCTACTACGACCGCTATGGCTCGGAGCTATACTTCGGCCATCCGTTATATAATGTCCCAAAGGGTGCTTTCTACGACGCTGTAAGCCTGTCGTATTCTCGTAGCTTCTTTGACTCAACACTCGCTGTAGAGGCAGGTATTACTGCCGAGTGCTATGGCACAAAGTGGGGTACACGTCAGTGGCTGCAGCTTAGCGTGGCGTTGGACTATGGCGTAAAATTTAAGAATAATAAGTAATTAAAACATAGATGATTATGGCAATTGAGACTACTACTGAGGTAAAGGAGAAGTCATTGAACTTCGTTGAAGAGGTTATCGAGGAGGCGATAGCTAAGGGTAAAACACGTGTTCAGACCCGCTTCCCACCAGAGCCTAACGGCTACCTACATATCGGCCATGCTAAGGCTATATGTCTCGACTTTGGCGTTGCGCAGCGCTATGGTGGTGTGTGTAACCTCCGTTTCGATGATACCAACCCTACAAAGGAGGATGTGGAGTATGTAGATGCTATCAAGGAGGATATCGAGTGGCTCGGCTTCAAGTGGGGTGCTGAGTACTACGCCTCGGACTACTTCCAGCAGCTATGGGACTTCGCCGTACGCCTCATCAAGCAGGGTAAGGCATATATCGATGAGCAGACCTCGGAGCAGATTGCCGAGCAGAAGGGTACTCCTACACAGGCGGGCGTGGAGAGTCCATATCGTAATCGCCCTATCGAGGAGAATCTCGACCTGTTTATGAAGATGACCAATGGCGAGATTGAGGAGGGACGTATGGTGCTTCGTGCCAAGATTGATATGGCAAGCTCCAATATGCACTTCCGTGACCCTATCATCTATCGTGTTGTCAACCACCCACATCACCGCACAGGCGATAAGTGGAAGGTATACCCAATGTATGACTTTGCACATGGCCAGAGCGACTACTTTGAGGGCGTTACACACTCGTTGTGTACGCTTGAGTTTGTACCTCACCGCCCACTATACGACCTATTTGTCGATTGGGTAAAGGAGGGTGTTGACCCATCGGATGAGCGTCCACGTCAGTATGAGTTCAACAAGCTCAACCTTAACTATACGCTTATGAGCAAGCGTAACCTCCTTATCCTGGTTAAGGAGGGTCTGGTGAATGGCTGGGATGACCCACGTATGCCTACGTTGTGTGGCTTCCGCCGTCGTGGTTACTCGCCAGAGTCTATCCGCAACTTCGTGGATAAGATTGGCTATACTACATACGATGCGCTCAACGATATGGCGCTGTTGGAGAGTGCCGTACGTGACAACCTGAATAAGCGTGCTACACGTGTTAGCGCAGTCATCGACCCTGTGAAGCTCATCATTACCAACTACCCAGAGGGTCAGGTCGAGGCTATGGAGGCTGTCAACAACCCTGAGGATCCTGAGTCAGGCACCCACATTATCGAGTTCAGCCGAGAGCTATGGATGGAGCGTGAGGACTTTATGGAGGATGCTCCTAAGAAGTATTTCCGCATGACCCCAGGCCAGGAGGTGCGCCTCAAGAATGCCTATATTGTGAAGTGTACGGGCTGCGAGAAGGATGCCGAGGGTAATGTAACCACCGTATATGCCGAGTACGACCCTGATACTAAGACCGGTATGCCTGGTAGCAACCGCAAGGTTAAGGGTACGCTCCATTGGGTGAGCTGCGACCACTGCATCAAGGCTGAGGTACGCCTCTACGACCGTCTGTGGAAAGTAGAGAACCCGCGCGACGAGATGGCAGCCATACGCGAGGCCAAGGGATGCGACGCACTGGAGGCCATGCAGGAAATGATCAACCCCGACTCACTGAAGGTGCTCACCGAGTGCTACGTGGAGCGCTACCTGGCCGAGGCCAAGCCACTCGACTACCTGCAGTTCCGCCGCATCGGCTACTTCAACGTCGACAAGGAGTCTACCGCAGAGCACCTCGTATTCAACCGCACCGTATCACTCAAGGATACCTGGAGCAAGATGAATAAGTAAGTTTATGAGTTTTTGAGTTTTTAAGTTATTAAGTTTATTGTCCGATACTGGCATCTAACTTCCATGTTTATGAGTTTATTAGCTTGTGATAACTTAAATTAAACAAAGTTACTTTTTATTTGTTACCATTTAAATATCAAAAAAAAAGACAGCCATTCTAAAACTTACAAACTTAAAAACTCAAAAACTTACAAGCTACATGAGAGATCAGTTCGCATCATATTTCGACAAACCCGAGTTCAAGCAACTGCTGACACGCTACGAGGAGATGCAGGCAGGCGACCGCCCCTACTACTTTGAGGCGGCGGAGCTTACCGACATCGCCGAGTATTATGCCATGCTGGGCGACTCCCGGGAGGCCGAGGCAGCACTCGACTATGCGCTGCGCCTACATCCCGACAACCTCGACGCACTCATCTTCAAGGCACGTGCACGACTCATCAACGGACATCCTACCGAGGCTCGCCACATCCTTGACAGCATAACCGACCAGAGCGACCGCGAGGTGATGTTTCTGCGTTCCGAACTACTGCTATCGGCACAGCAGTACTCCCAGGCCGAAGCGCTACTGAGAGCACTCATCGAGGAGGAAAACTACGAGGCCGACACCTATGCCGACATCATAGACCTGCTGGTAGACAATGAGCAGAACGATATGGCCAACCTATGGATTGAGGAGGCCATACGCCGCTACCCCGACAACAAGACCCTCACCGAGTCGGCCGCCTACAGCCACGCCCGCCAGGAGCATTTCGACGAGGCCATCACACTTTACAACCGCCTGCTCGACATCGACCCCTACTCTACCCTCTACTGGGAAGAACTGGGCAAGATATACTTCCGCCGCGAAGAGTATGACAAAGCCATCGAGGCCTTCGAATTTGTCATTGCCATCAATGGCGACGAATGCTACTATGCGCTGTATGCAGTGGCCAACTGCTACTTCAACCTCGGCAACTACGAACGTGCCGAAGAGTATTACCACACCATACATGAGCGTTACCCCGAGACGGTAGACCCACTCTTCCACATGGGCATGTGCCGTGTAAACAGAGGCGACGACGAGGCAGCACTCGACTACTTCACCCAAGCACTCGGCACTATCCCTGAAGGCAGCGAGGAGCAGGCACAGATATACAGCCAGATGTCGCTCATATTCAGCCGCATGGGGCTACACGCCAAAGCGGCTACCTATACCGACGAGGCCCTCAAGATATACCCCGACAATGCCGAACTCATCATCATGAAGGGGCACGAGCTGCTGTGCCAGGGACAATACGAGGAGAGTTCCGAACTGTTTCTCCATGCGCTCGACCTCAATGCCGACAACGTGGAGCGCTCGCTCTTCCTTATTGGTGTGTCGATGCTCGAGAACGGACACTGCGAGATGAGCCACTACATACTGAGACTGCTCAAGGACAATCCTGCCATAGAGGCCGAGGTGCTATACCCCTATCTCTGCTACTGCGAATGGACACTACACACAGAAAACTTCCGCGAGACTCTTGCCCAATCCCTTGCCCACTGTCCGCAAAAGACATACGAGATATTTAACCTCACCCCAGCCCAAGGCGAGAGTGCCGACAACATGATAGAGAGACTAAAGCAATTGAAAATTGAAAATTGAGAATTGAAAATTAGCCATAAAGCCTCAACCACAAACCCTCAACCGCTGCGAAGCAGCAATGTGCCCCAAATAAAACTACCAAGCGCAAAATAAAAACAATATGGAATCAGTACAATTCTTACAATGGTGTCTTGACTACCTTAACTATTGGACCATCACATTGCTGATGGCTATTGAGAGTTCATTCATCCCCTTCCCCTCCGAGGTAGTAGTGCCTCCTGCCGCCTACAAGGCTGCAGCAACGGGCGAGCTCAACGTGTGGCTCGTCATCTTCTTTGCCACGGTAGGTGCTATCATCGGTGCCCTCGTCAACTACTATCTGGCCTTATGGCTCGGCAAACCTATTGTATATAAATTTGCCAACAGCCGTATCGGCCACATGTGCCTGCTCGACCAGGCCAAGGTAGAGACTGCCGAGAAGTTTTTCCGCAAACACGGAGCCATCGCCACCTTCACAGGACGTCTCGTACCTGCCGTGCGCCAGCTTATCTCCATCCCTGCCGGACTGGCCAAGATGGGAATAGCCAAGTTCATCGCCTTCACAGCCCTTGGCGCAGGTATATGGAATGCCGTGCTCGCTGCCCTCGGCTGGTACCTCGAAGCCATAGTACCCGAAGAGCAGCTCATCAGCACCGTCACCGAATATAGCCACGAGATAGGATACGTCATCATTGCCGTTGTAGCTCTTGCCTTAGGCTATATTATATATAAAGGTATAAAGAAGAAGTAGGCCACACACCTGCTGTATGAGAAAAGCACTATGCACATTGACCCTATTATGGGCTGCGCTGCTTGCCTTTGGGCAGGCAGACAGTGCAGTCATACGCATCAAGGAGTACCTGAAGAATATCCATAGCTTCAACCAGGCCTATCCACAGGAAAAGGTTTACCTCCACCTCGACAACCACAGCTACTTCATAGGCGACACCATCTGGTTCAAGGCCTATGTGATGAATGCCTCTACCCTACGCCTCACCGACGTGAGCCGTATCCTCTACGTGGAGCTGCTCAACGAAAAGGGTGTAGAGATGGAGACCCTCAAGCTCCGTCTGGAGAACGGTCAATGCCACGGTGCCTTCGCCCTCAAGGACAGGTACTATACGGGATACTACGAACTGCGTGCCTACACACGCAATATGATAAACTTCGGCAATGAGCACATCACGCTCTTCGACTTCATGGAGAAGGACATCGAACGCGAGTTTAGTCAACTCTCCGAAAAGGAGGCACGCCAAGACCTCGTACCGCCTGTCAACCATTGCCAGTTTACACGCACTGTACCCGTATACAGCCGCCCCGACACGGCCGGTATCTACAAACGCGAGTTTGAGTATTACCCCATACACACACGCCTTGCTGTCCCCGACGAGACAGATCCCAAAATGCGCAAGGATGACCTGGAGGTGAAGTTCTATCCCGAGGGAGGACACCTGGTCGATGGACTTACGTCGGTAATAGCCATCGAAGCCAGTGACCAGTGGGGAAGAGAGAAGAAGGTGACGGGTGAAATTATATGTGATGACAAGACTGTAACGAGCTTCCTCACCGGACATCGAGGCCGCACACGCATTGAGTTTACTCCCGAGCAAGGCAAGCGCTACGAGACACGCGTCACATATAAGGAGAAGACCTACCGCTATCGCTTACCCGAACCACTGGAGAGCGGTTATGTATTGCGCATAACACCCACAGCAGGGTATACAGGCTATATGGTAACCATACAGTCCGCGACCCAGCAGCCGCAACTGCTTGGATGGAGCCTACAGTGCCGTGGCACACTCACTGCATTTGACACACTCTCTGTCGCCAGCAACCAAATCATACGCCTGCCACTCCCCACCAAGAGTCTGCAGCCCGGTGTAAACCAGTTTACGCTGTTCGATGCCGAAGGACAAATTTTGGCCGACCGCCTCTTCTTCGTGCAACCTGCAGCCAACACGCCCACTATACATGCCGAGCTGCCCTCCGACTCGCTCCAACCCTTCGAGGAGGTAGAACTAAAACTGCAAGCACGCACTGC
>JAZNQJ010000003.1:0-25087 GCA_045590115.1 Alistipes sp.
GGTTAGAGTAGATAGCGTTAAGCTCCATGATACATGGCTTGCATGTTGTAGACCAGAAAGAGATGATCATAGGGGTGCCGTCAACAATCTCCTTGATAGATACTACCTTGCCCTCCTGATTCTCAACCTTAACATCTGGAAGTGACTGTGCCGATGCTGTGAAGCCCATCACAAGGGCCATCATCAAAAACATAAACTTTTTCATGGTTCAATAATGTGTTTTAGTTAATAATTATTCTCGGTCCTAAATCTTCGTCGTGGTTAGGCCTGTGACCTAAACATATAACGCTAAAAAATAGATGTTGGTATTCAGCAACTTACATTTTGATTGTTGTTCACTTGTTACTTTATCTATTTTATTTGTGCGCAAGATAGTGATTTTATCTCAATTCTCAGCAAATTTTTCTCAAAAAAATGGGCGAACTAACCAAAATGGGGGCTGAACCGCACATCTGAGATATGTTGGGTGTTGTATAGTCAATATTTTTTGTATCTTTGTCCAAAACAACTAAAGTGTCTAACGTAACCTTAAAAATGATGAGAATCTTCAAACTACTATGTGCGGTGCTTGCGCTTGGTATGGCACTATCCCTAACATCTTGTGAGTGTGCAGATAACACTAACAGCATTATCACTGTCGAGAATGGACAGTTTATGCGTAACGGCAAGCCATACTACTTCGTAGGTACTAACTTCTGGTATGGCGCAATACTCGGCTCAGAGGGCGAGGGAGGCAATCGTGAGCGTCTATGCAAAGAGCTTGACTTTATGAAGGCTAACGGCATCGACAACCTACGTGTGTTGATTGGCGGCGAGGGCGAGAATGGCCTGCTCGGAAAGATTGAGCCTAACCTACAACCAAAGCCTGGCGAATATAACGACGAGGTATTGGCAGGTCTCGACTACCTGCTTATGGAGCTTGGCAAGCGTGGCATGACAGCCGTACTATACTTTAATAATGCCTGGGAGTGGAGCGGTGGCTACACCCAGTATGTTGCCTGGGCAAACAATACCCCTGTGCTTGTGCCTCGTGTAGACGGATGGTTCTCGTACAACACCTTTGCAGGAGAGTTTGTGCGCAACGAGCGTGCTAAGGAGCTATTCTACAACCATGTACGCTACATCGTAACACGCACAAACCGTTATACAGGCATCAAGTATATCGACGACCCAGCAATCTTCTCTTGGCAGATATCCAACGAGCCTCGTGCCTTCAGCTCTAAGGAGCAGGACAACAAGGAGGCGTTCGCCGAGTGGCTCGCAACATCGGCAAAACTTATTCGTGAGCTTGACCCCAACCATATGATATCTACAGGCTCCGAGGGCTACTACGGCTGTGAGTGGGACATGGACCTATGCGAGAAGATTCACGCTGTAGAGGAGATTTCGTATATCAACTGCCACGTATGGCCATACAACTGGAAGTGGTTGCGTGGCGACCATATGAAGGAGGACCTTCAGAAGTCGTGCGACAATACCAAAGAGTATATTAACATGCATATCGAGCTGGCCAATAAGATTAACAAACCTCTTGTGGTTGAGGAGTTTGGCATGCCTCGTGACAATATGGACTTCCGCAAGGGAAGTGGCGTGGAGTGTCGTGATGAGTACTACAAATTCGTATTTGCCATGATCGAGGAGGATGCTGCCAAGGGTGGTAAGTTTGCCGGCTGTAACTTCTGGTCGTGGGGAGGCTATGCCGTAACAAATGTCGAGGATCACGAGTATTGGGCTAAGGGCGACGACTACACAGGTGACCCAGCGCAGGAGCAGCAGGGACTAAACTCTATATTCGTTGAGGACGACTCCACAATGGAGATTATTCGTTCGACAAACAAGCGTCTTGGAAACATCGCCGAGTAACACCACTTAATAATAATAGGTTATGCGCAAGCTAAGAGTTCTACTCATGGTTGTGGCCTCGTTTGTGGCCAGCTACCTACCTCTGTCGGCAAAAGGTCTGCACGAGGTGCGTGTGGAGCTTACCAACGATTGGATATACGACGATGAGGCCTTCTTTAACATCATGCTCACAGCGGGCGAGAAGGGGGCTTCGGGTAGCATCATATTTCGCATTGCTACGGACAAGGGGGTAGAACTTCAGAGCTTGGTGCGTAGCTATGCGATAGCTGCGGGCGAGCCTCATCAGCTGCAATTTGTTGTTGATGGCCTTGCGCCGGGCTTCTATCGTGCTACGGTGTTGGATGACGGTCGTGTGGCCAAGAGGTTTAACTTCGGCGTGCGCCCCGATGATATAGTCTCGCCTAAGGATGGTGCTAAGGATATCTGGGAGTTTTGGCAGCGTGGCCTTGAGGAGCTTGCGGCAGTAGACCCAGAGTATAAACTGACGCTCGACACCAAGTTATCGGGCAAGCTGCGTAATATCTATGTCGTGGAGATGAAGTCGTGGGGCGGTGAGACCATTCGTGGCTACCTCGCTGTGCCTAAGACTCCTGGAAAGTACCCTACGATAGTGACATATATGGGATACGCTGCACGCACATGGGCACCAAGTGGTAACATGGGGGCTGATCGTGTGGAGTTTATCCTCTCGATACGTGGGCAGGGGCTGAATACACCATATAATACCTATGGCGAGTGGATGCGCTATGGGCTTGGAAATAAGGATACTTACTACTATCGTGGCGCAATACTCGATACGGTGCGAGCAATAGACTTTGTGGCCTCACTTCCTGTGTGCGACACACGCTGCATATTGCTTGAGGGTGGCTCGCAGGGTGGTGCGCTGACACTTGCTGCTGCGTCGCTCGATAGGCGTGTGGCGGGTGCTGCTCCATATGTCCCATTCCTCTCGGACTATCGTGACTACTTCGATATTGTCGAGTGGCCAGGCTCGGTGTTCTTCGCTGAGGCTAAGCGCATTAACCTCGATCGAGAGAAGATGTTCCAGATGCTAACCTATTTCGACCTTAAAAACCTAACGGAGCATATTGAGTGTCCTGTACTTATGGGCTTTGGTCTGCAGGATGAGATATGCCCTCCGCATACCAACTTTGCGGGTTACAACAGCATTGTGGCACCTAAGCGTTGGATAGTATTCCCCGAGAAGGGACATAACGTAGGCTTTGAGCGTAGATGGATAGATAGTCGTGAGGAGTTTTTCCGAGAGATTATTGCCGAGCGTACAAAATAGGTAGATAGCCGAGCTATAGAGACAATAAATGCCAGAGTCGCTCTGGCATTTATTGTTTTGTGTATCAGGGTGTTATATCTGCTTACGCATACGTGCTACGGGGATATCTAACATCTCACGATATTTGGCTACGGTGCGTCGTGCAATGCGGTAGCCACGCTCGTTGAGGATGTCCATAAGGTTTTCGTCCGTAAGCGGATGTCGCTTATCTTCGGAGTCGATACACTCCTGGAGTATGGTCTTTATCTCGTGGCTCGACACCTCCTCGCCCGATGAGGTGTGCATAGCCTCGGAAAATAGCGACTTGAGGAGTATGATGCCAAAGTGCGTCTGAATATACTTGCTGTTTACCACACGTGATATTGTCGACACATCAAGTCCTGTGCGGTCGGCGATATCTCGTAGGATCATTGGTCGCAACTTGCTCTTATCACCATCCTGGAAGTACTCACGCTGGAAATCAAGAATTGTCTGCATGGTGCGCATCAGGGTGTCGTGGCGTTGCTTGATGGCCGAGATAAACCACTTTGCAGAGTCTATCTTCGACTTGACAAACTGCACAGTCTCACGATCTTCAGCCTTTACGGTGCCATCGGGTGCTACCATATCCTTAATCATATCACGATAGCGACGTGAGATGCGTACCTCAGGTATTCCCTGCGAGTTGAGCATCAGGCGTAGCTCGCCATCGCTATTGTCGAGCAGGAAGTCGGGGGTGATGTATGGTGTGGTGTCAACGCCACCTTCGGCATATAGGTTGCCGGGCTTTGGCGAGAGACTACGAACATACTCCAGAGCATCACGAAACTCCTCCTCCGTAACTCCAAGGCGTGCTATAAGACGCTCGTAGTGCTTCTTGGCAAATGCCTCAAAGTGCTGTGATACAATCCTATGTGCAAGGCTCTTGGCTGGGGTGTCTAGTGGTTGCTGGCGCATCTGCAGTAGCAGGCACTCCTGAAGTGAGCGTGCGCCAATACCCGCAGGCTCAAGCTCATGAACGATGGCGAGTATGCGCTCAAGCTCCTCAGTAGATACCTCCATGCCACGTGTAAATGCCAGGTCGTCGGATAGCGACACAAGGTCACGACGCAGGTAGCCATCATCGTCGATGCTACCCACGATATATGCCGCAATGATAAGCTCCTCCTCGGTTAGTGAGCGGAAGCGTAGCTGCTCGATGAGTGACTCGCCGAGCGAGCGTCCCTCGGTAATATATACGGGGCGTTGCTTATCATCCTTCGAGAAGTTGTTGATGCGTGCCTTGTATGATGGTGTCTCATCCTCACGACCGATATACTCCTCTACGGATATCTTCTGAGGCTCCTCATCGCCCGTATCTTTGGTCTCAGGCTCCTCCTCCAACACGATATTCTCCTCAATCTCACGCTTGATGCGCTCCTCAAGCTGCATTGTGGGCAGCTCAAGTAGCTTAATCATCTGTATCTGTTGCGGCGAGATCTTTGTCTGCAGCGCAATGGTCTGTTGTAGTCGGTTTGCCATATCACACAATTATATTTTCTGCACTCACTTCCCGTTGTTCAAAACAAAGAAGTCGTATAACAAGAGCCTCTCTACGCATTGTAGACAAGCTTGTTAGACGGCTTCTTCATTTTTTGGTAGGGTGGGGCGGGGGCTTAGAACTCTGCGTTCTTTGGGGTACGTGGGAATGGGATCACATCACGAATGTTGCCCATACCTGTCACGAAGAGTAGCAGACGCTCAAAGCCGAGGCCGAAGCCTGAGTGAGGTGCCGAACCCCAACGACGTGTGTCGAGGTACCACCATAGCTCCTTGCGGCTCATGCCCAACTCGTCAACTCTTGCACAAAGCTTGCCAAAGTCTGCCTCACGCTCCGAGCCACCGATAATTTCGCCAATCTGTGGGAACAATACGTCCATAGCACGTACTGTCTTGCCGTCGTCGTTCTGCTTCATGTAGAATGCCTTGATCTCCTTAGGATAGTTGATAAGGATTACAGGGCGCTTGAAATGCTCCTCTACCAGGTAACGCTCATGCTCCGACTGTAGGTCGCAACCCCAATCGCATGGGAACTCGAACTTCTTACCTGAAGCCTTCAATATCTCGATACCCTCGGTGTAGTCGAGGCGTACGAAGTCGTTGTCGAGGACAAACTGAAGACGCTCCAAAAGACCCTTGTCCCACATCTTGTTCATAAACTCAAGATCCTCACGACAATTCTCCAAGGCGTAGCGAATCAAGTATTTGAGGAAGTCCTCAGCGAGATCCATATCGTCCTGTAGCTCGTAGAATGCCATCTCAGGCTCAATCATCCAGAACTCTGCCAAGTGGCGTGGAGTGTTAGAGTTCTCAGCACGGAATGTAGGGCCAAAGGTGTAGATCTGACCAAGTGCCAAAGCACCAAGCTCGCCCTCGAGCTGACCAGATACTGTAAGGCTACATGGCTTGCCGAAGAAGTCCTGAGTGTAGTCTACCGTTCCATCCTCGTTGCGTGGAGGATTCTGCATGTCGAGTGTCGATACGTTGAACATAGCACCAGCACCCTCACAGTCCGAAGCGGTAATCAGCGGAGTGTGCAAGTAGTAGAAGCCCTTGTCGTTGAAGTACTTGTGGATAGCGTAAGCCATGGCGTGGCGGATACGCAACACAGCACCAAAGGTGTTGGTGCGAGGACGTAGGTAGGCGATGTCACGCAAGAACTCGAGCGTGTGACCCTTCTTCTGAAGTGGGTATGTCTCAGGGTCTGCGGTGCCATAGACCTCAATCTTTGATGCCTGCACCTCGACACCCTGACCTGCACCGAGCGATGCTACGAGCTTGCCGTCAACACGCAAGCAAGCACCTGTGGTGACACTCTTAAGCTCAGTCTCGTCGATATTTGCGAAGTCAACAACAATCTGGATGTTGGCAACGCACGAACCGTCGTTAAGTGCGATGAAGGCTACATTCTTGTTGCCTCGCTTGGTGCGCACCCAACCCTTAACGGTGATCTCTCTGCCGTCGCCCTCCATCTTGAGGATCTCGGCAATACGTGTAAGTTTCATAGTGTATCTAATTTTTGTATATCAATTCCTCTCTTGGTTGCGTTATTAACGCAGTATAATCGTGCAAAATTACTAAAAAAAATGTAAACGATTGCATATTATCTGCTTTTTTGTACCTTTGTGGTAAATTGAACCTATGAAAAGATTGACTTTATACGCCGCCATGCTTGTTGTGGTGGCTACTCTATCAGCCGAAAACCTCGTGGCACAGGCACTCGTTGCCCGCTCCGAGTTTATATGCTACGACAAGCGTGAGGATGCCGTAGCCGATGTTCGTGACAATATCGACAAGTACATACCATTCTCGCCTACGTTGCAGTTTGAGGATAGTGGCAAGGTGCGTGCTGTCTATGAGCAGGTGGTGGATATCCCCGCAGCGTGGCAGGACTTCAGAACGTACCTCCACATGGAGAACGTGGGTGCCGACTACGCTATATTTGTCAATGGCGAGCAGATTACCGAGCCTGTAGACCGCTTCACGCCTACCGAGATCTTCCTCTCGCCATACCTCGAGCAGGGCGAGAATACACTTGCTGTTGTTGTGGTTGCGGAAGATTATATGGATGCCCTCTCAGAGCAGCTTAACCTCTCTGAGCGCAAGCAGTTTACTAATTGCTATATCTTTGCTCAGCGTCGTGTGGGTGTCTTTGACTACAACGTGCGCCTACTCCCCGTTGGCGATAATGACTATGGCCGCCTTAAGCTCGACGTATATGTGGATAACACCTTTACTACCGATGAGGAACTTGAGCTTGGCTACGACCTCTACGACCCCGATGGCAAACTTGTCGACTACACCGTAAACAAATATCTCATCGAAGCTGAGTCACGTGATACTATTACGTTTAAACCATATTCCTACAACTCTAACCACTTCCGCTGGTCGGAGCGTAACCCTAAGCTCTACACTGCAATGATCTATGTGAAGCGTGGTGGCGTGAATCGTGAGTATATACCTCTAAAGGTGGGATATGCCGAGTATTCATATAACGATAAAGGCGAGATTCTGCTCTTCGGCAAACCGCTATATCTCAATAAGGAGCGTTATAACTCAGCCGCTGATGCCAAGACTACCGAGTCACAAATAAAGGCTCTTAAGGCTAAGGGTGTCAACTGCTTATGTCCTGACTATCCACAGCCAAAGTGTTTCTACTCGTTGTGCGATCGCCTCGGCGTATATGTCATAGACTGTGCTGCGATATCATCACCCTCAAAAGGTGATAATCGTAACGTGGGTGGCACACCATCCACCGACCCGCTACTCAAGGATGAGTATCTCAGACGTGTAGATGCCATGTACCGACGTGCGCAGAATCATGTCTCAATCATCGCCTTTTCGCTTGGTGGAGCAACCACCGGAAATGGATATAATATGTATAAAGCCTACGAGCTACTCAAGTCATATGGCGACTCTCGACCCATCATCTTTGAGGGCGCTCAGGGCGAGTGGAACTCCGACCTATAGCCATGAATATCGAACTTATCGTTGTCGGCAAGACTGATATGAAGGAGGTGGAGACGCTTGTTACGATGTACTCCAAGCGTCTAAACCACTATGTCAAGTTTGCAATTACCACACTTGCCGATGTGCGTAATACACGCAAGCTCTCGGAATCGGAGCAGAAACGTCTTGAGGGCGAGGCCATACTGCGCCTTATCAGCGACTCCGACCACCTTATGCTCCTCGATGAGCATGGTGCCGAGCTTCGCTCCATAGAGTTTGCCGAGCTGTTGCAACGTCGTATGTCGTCGGGCGTTAAGCGTCTTGTCTTCGTTATCGGTGGCCCCTATGGCTTCTCCGATGCAGTATACCAACGTGCAAATAGCAAACTCTCACTATCGAAGATGACCTTCTCTCACCAGATTGTGCGTGCCATCTTCACCGAGCAGCTCTACCGAGCCTTCACTATCCTTAAGAACGAACCCTACCACCACGAGTAATTCTCGAGACCATTAGGACCGATAAGAAGTCGGGTATCGCAGTGTTGTCCGTGACCGTCTTAATGGTCTTACTGTCTTATCGTCTAAGCTCTACGATAAAAATGGAACTGCCCCACTTTGCAGTGGAGCAGCTCACGGACACAAACAATCTTAACTTTACACTACTAATTTTTTACACCAATTTTTACATCTTTAGTTCACTTAGATTTTAGCTCTATATTTTTATTAACCTTTTATACTTTATACGTTATCTTTTTAGTCTTATTTATTTGTTTCTGGTGCAAATATATGGCGAAAAAATCAATGTTTCAAATCAAAAATACTTATCTTCATATAGATTTTGCTTATATTGTGGCTTGATAAGGGTGCTATTATATGATATCTATCTTTTTTTTGAATATATTACCGCATAATATTTGTAGTCTATTTATTTTGTTAATGAGTATAAATATTTGTCTATCAGCACTATGCATGAAACAATCGCTTTGCAAGGCGACAATATGGCTAAAAAAGTGATTATGGAGCAAAAAAAAAGATAAATTTTTTTTTGGATGTGGGTCTGAACAGGTTGCTATGGGTTATTATTAATAGACTCATCGACCCTATCTATACCAATCTAAGCCCATAGAACCTCATTGAAATAGATCGGCCTTTATCGCAACCCATGCCCTGGATTATTGTACGAATTGTTGGCTTCTCGCATATTAATATTAATTTTTAATTAAAAAGTTTGGTATTTATTGAAAAAATTCATACATTTGCATCAATTGGAAAAAAGTGAACTTAATAATGCCGAAGGTACGTGAACAATACGAGCATCTGCGTAAACCTGATTGGTTGAAGATTAGCCTACGAAGTACGGCTGATAGTGCAGAGGTTGAACAGATTGTCGAGGGACGCTGTCTGCATACCATATGCAGTAGTGGCATGTGTCCCAACAAGGCGGAGTGTTGGAGTCGTCGCACTGCAACATTTATGATCCTTGGCGATATCTGCACTCGTAATTGTCGCTTCTGCGCTACCGCAACAGGTCGCCCGCTGCCTCCCGACGAGGATGAGCCAGACAAGGTTGCCGAGAGCGTGAAGCTCATGGGCCTGAAGCATGTCGTTGTCACATCTGTTACACGTGATGACCTCGAAGACCATGGTGCTGCAATCTGGGCACGCACCGTCGAGGCAATTCGTCGTGATAACCCTGATGCAACAATAGAGCTCCTTATTTCCGATATGGATGCCCGCCCCGAGCTTATCGATGTGGTGCTGGCATCACGTCCCGATATTGTGGGACACAACATCGAAACCGTCGAGCGACTAACCCCCGAGGTGCGTTCACGTGCTAAGTATCGCACGTCGCTACGTACTCTGAAGCACATTGCTGATAGTGGGGCAGTTGCCAAGAGCGGCTTGATGGTCGGATTGGGCGAGAGTGAGGAGGAGGTACTCCAGACGCTACGTGACCTTCGTGAGGTGGGCGTGAGCATTGTCACCCTTGGCCAATATCTTCGACCTACAAAGGAGCACTATCCTGTAAAGGCGTATATCACTCCTGAAAAGTTTGAAGAGTACCGACTCAAAGCTCTTGAGATGGGTTTCAGCTACTGTGCGAGCGCTCCATTGGTGCGTTCGTCATATTTGGCCGATGCCGCACTTGAAGCTGTGAAGAAGGTATGTACGAAGTAGAGATCAGAGATTTACAGACTATGGCGTATGGCGAGTGCTGGGATTTACAGCGTTCGCTCTTCGATGCGTTATGCCGCAAGAAGCTCGAGAAGAGCTTTACGGAGGATGAGCCACGAGGCACCATCCTTATAGTCGAACACCCCGCAGTATATACTTTAGGCAAGAGTGGCGACGCTCATAATATGCTCTGCACCGAGGAGTATCTTCGAGGTTTAGGTGCGGAGTTCCACCACATTGATCGTGGCGGTGATATCACCTTCCATGGTCCTGGACAGCTTGTGTGCTATCCAATTGTTGACCTCGACGCAATAGGTCTTGGCGTACGACGTTATATAGATGCCCTCGAGCAGACGGTCATAGACCTTGCTGCGGAGTATGGCATCGAGGCTCACCGCTCCGCAGGTGCTTCGGGTGTGTGGATTACTCGCCCAGGCAATCGCCTTGAGAAGCTGTGTGCTGTGGGCGTGCGTGTGTCACATGGCGTGACAATGCATGGTCTTGCGATGAACGTATGCACAGACCTTAATTGGTTTCACCTTATCAACCCTTGTGGCTTCACCGATCGTGGTGTATGCTCGCTCTCGACGCTAACCGGTCGTGAGGTAACAATGGACGAGGTAAAGCCAAAGTTTATACATCATCTTACGAAAAATTTAAATGTTAAATATAAAAAATAAACGTTATGCCCATAGAGAAAAGATGGGTTGTCAAACCACAGGGCGAGCGCACTGCGGTGGAGGCATTAGCTTCACACCTCAAGATGTCGCCTGTGTTGACCAACCTGCTGGTTCAGAGGGGCATAGACACCATCGAGAAGGCTCAGAAATTCTTCTCACCATCGCTTCGAGACTTGCACGATCCGTTCCTAATGAAGGACATGGAGCGTGCCGTAGAGCGTATCGAGAAGGCTGTGAAAGAGGGCGAAAAGGTAATGATCTATGGCGACTACGATGTCGATGGAACAACCGCCGTAGCTCTTGTCTACAAGTTCTTGAGCCAGATTGGACACAAAAATTTGGTGTTTTACATTCCAGATCGATATGTCGATGGTTATGGCATATCAATCCGCAGCATCGACCATGCTGTACGTAAAGGCGTAAAGCTGGTCATTGCTCTGGACTGCGGCATCAAAGCTGTCGAAAAGGTGGCCTATGCCAAAGAGAAGGGCGTAGATTTCATCATCTGCGACCACCATTTGCCCGCCGAGGAGATTCCTCAGGCTGTGGCTGTGTTAGACCCAAAGCGCAACGACTGCAACTACCCATTTGACGAGCTGTCGGGTTGTGGCGTTGGCTTTAAACTCGTTGAGGCTTATGCTCGACGTAACAACATCCCATTCCGAGAGATTGAGCATCTCTTAGATTTGTTGGTCGTGAGCATCGCCTCGGACATCGTGCCTCTTGTGGATGAAAACCGCATTTTGGCATACTACGGACTTCGTAAGCTCAACTCAGAGCCATCGAAGGGATTGCTCTCGATAATCAAGATTTGTGGCCTCGAGGGTCATAACATCACTATCGACGACATTGTATTTAAGATTGGCCCTCGTATCAACGCCGCAGGACGTATGCGTATGGATGAGGACGATGAGAACGCCGCACCTTCGGGTGGCCATGCTGCCGTAAGCCTTCTTATTGAGGGTAATGAGCAGGAGGCAGCTAAGTTTGGCGAGGTCATAGACTCCTACAACCAGGATCGTAAGAGCATCGACCGCAACGTCACACAGGAGGCCCACGACTATGTGGAGGCTAATCCTGAGCTTAAGGCCAAGAAGAGTACCGTCATCTACAACCCTAAGTGGATGAAGGGTATTGTGGGTATCGTTGCCTCACGCCTTATCGAGACCTACTACCGCCCTACGGTGGTGCTTACCAAGTCGAATGGCTTCGTTACAGGCTCGGCACGCTCTGTTCAGGGTTTCGACCTCTATCAGGCTGTGGAGTCATGCTCCGACCTGCTTGAGAACTTCGGCGGCCATATGTACGCTGCGGGACTTACCATGAAGGAGGAGAATGTCGAGGCCTTCACCAAGCGCTTCAACGACTATGTTGAGCAGAATATCGACCCAAGCATCCTTGTGCCTCAGGTAGATATCGACAGCGAGCTACTCTTCTCGGAGATTACCGATGAGTTCCACCGTCAGCTCAACTCGTTCCAGCCCTTTGGCCCAGGTAATACAGCACCTGTGTTTATGACTACGGGAGCGAGCAACCGTGGCGACGCTAAGCTTGTCGGTGTGGAGTGCGACCACCTGCGCATGGACCTTATGCAACGCCAGAAGCCACATACCACCATTCCGGCCATCGCCTTCCAGCAGCCTACGCACTACGAGTGGGTGCGTGCAGGCAAGCCTATCTCGGTATGCTACCAGATTGTGGAGAACCACTACCGTGGTACTGTGAGCAAGCAGTTGAGGGTTAAGGATATTAAGCCTGAGCGTTAGCATTATTAGCCGCAATCTACGGCACGAAATCTCAGAGCCCCGAATGGGAGAAATACGCCAAGTATGTCCCATCCGAGGCTCTTTCGTTTCGCACCACATCTAACCCCTTCTGTCAAGAAATTAGGGGTTTGATGGTGATTGTGGTTGCTGAGTGTTGTTTTTTAGGGCCATTAAGACTATTAGGACCATTAAGACCATTACGAGGTCGGGTATCACTGTGTTGTCCGCAACCCTCTAAATTGTCTTACTGTTTCAATTGTCCTAATTGTCTTAGTCTCTTTTCGTTAATCTCTCTATCCTCCCCTTCAGCCATCCTACGAGCTTAGTCACGATAGTTATAGAGCTGGTCACGGAGGCGGGGGGTGAAGCCGGCGTGGCGGATGGTGGCCTGCATGGCCTCTCGGTCGAAGCGGGTGGTGGCACCTGCCGATGAGACAACATTCTCCTCAATCATAATCGAGCCAAGGTCATTAGCACCACTATGCAGCGCAAGCTCGGCAACCTGCTTGCCTACGGTGAGCCACGATGCCTGTATATTCTTGATATTGTGGAGTATGATGCGGCTCATGGCAATGATGCGCAGATACTCAGTAGCCGAGAAGCGTGGTGATATGCCCTCTCTCTCAAGACGTGTGCCTGTAGGACAGAACACCCATGGTATAAAGGCAGTGAAGCCTCGTACCCCCTCGGGCTTAGTGGCCTGCAGATCACGAATAGTGATAAGGTGGTCGATGCGCTGGTGAGGCTGCTCCACATGACCATACATCATCGTTGCAGTAGAGGGTATGCCGAGTGTATGTGCCTCGTGCATAACATGTAACCACTCGGCTGCCGAGGGCTTAGCTGGCGATATACGCTTGCGCACATCTTCAGAGAGTATCTCAGCACCGGCACCGGGCAGGGTGTCGAGGCCTGCGGCATGCAACCTCTTAAGGCACTCAAGGGTGCTGATACCGCTAATTTTTGCGATATGTGCCACCTCAGGAGCGCCAAGGGCATTAAGGCGCAGTGTGGGGTACTCGGCCTTGAGCTGGCGGAACAGACCCTCGTAGTACTCAATATCAAGCTCAGGGTGTAGTCCACCCTGCAAGAGTAGCTGGTCGGCACCGAGGCGTAGAGCCTCATCTATCTTTGTGCGATACTCCTCGATAGTGGTAATATAGGCCTTGTCATGCTCGTGGGGCTTACAATGGAAATTGCAGAACTTACACCCCGACTTACACACGTTTGTGATGTTCACATTACGATCTATCTGCCATGTTACCACCGCAGGGTCATCTACAGCCTCGTGGCGTAGCTGGTCGGCAATACCACATAGCATCTGCAGAGGTGCATTGTCGTAGAGGTAGTAGGCTTCAGTGTGTGTAAGTGGCTCACGACGTAGAGCCTTAGCCAATATTGTGTCTATCTGCATAGTGGTTAAGTCGTTGTTATAGAAGAAGTTTAAAGTCGAGCGTGCGGCGGTTGAGGTCTACGCTCTTAACTCTTACACGCACTCGGCTGCCAAGCGTAAGGCGTACACCCGAGCTACGTCCCACAACCTCGTAGCGTGCCTCATCGAAGCGGTAGTAGTCGTCATCGTCGATATCACGCAGAAAGGCCATGCCCTCGACATGTGTATCATCAAGCTCTACGTATACGCCCCACTCGGTCATGCCTGAGACAACACCCTCGAACTCCTCGCCGATGCGATCCTTCATAAACTCAGCCATCTTATACTTGATGCTTGCACGCTCGGCATCCGAGGCGATAATCTCACGCTCGGTAGAGTGTACGCAGAGCTGCTCAAGGTGCTTCTTATCGGCACTCTTAGCACCCGCAAGATATGAGGCTAACAGGCGGTGTACCATCATGTCGGGGTAGCGACGTATTGGCGAGGTGAAGTGGGTATAGTAGGGGAATGCCAAGCCGTAGTGGCCGATATTATCTGTGGTATAGACCGCCTTTGCCATACTGCGCACAGCAAGCGTAGTGATGGCATTAGCCTCGGCACGTCCTGCAATGCCGCCTAGTAGCTTGTTCATCTCCTTGGCTATGGCACGACCCTTTGTCGCCTTGAAGTAGTGGCCAAAGCGCAGGGCAAACTCCCTAAAGCGTTCGAGCTTATCCTCAGATGGCTCGTCGTGAACACGAAAGACCATGGGGCGAGGCACCTTGCGGCCGTTAGCGATGCGGTGGGCGCAGAACTCGGCAACACGACGGTTGGCAAGGAGCATAAACTCCTCGATAAGCTGGTTAGCCTCCTTCTGCACCTTGGTATATACGCCGATGGGCGCACCCTTATCATCGAGCCTGAAGCGTATCTCATCACGCTCAAAGGCTATGGCACCATGCTTAAAGCGCTCTTTGCGAAGTGTTTGCGCAAGGCGGTTGAGTGTGGTAACCTCCGATGAGTAGTCGCCCTTGCCTGTCTCGATAATCTCTTGAGCCTCCTCGTAGGTAAAGCGCCTGTCGGAGTGAATCACCGTACGACCAAACCACTCATCAACGATGTCGAGGTTCTCGTTGAGCGTAAATACTGCCGAGAAGCATAGCTTATCCTCATGTGGACGTAGTGAGCATAGCTCGTTAGAGAGCCTCTCGGGGAGCATAGGTATTGTGCGGTCGACAAGGTATACCGATGTGGCACGCTCCACAGCCTCGCTGTCAACCACCGAGCCAGGTGTTACGTAGTGTGTAACATCGGCGATATGTACGCCCACCTCCCAGAGTCCCTCGCTAAGCTCGCAGAGCGATAGTGCATCATCAAAGTCCTTAGCATCGGCAGGGTCGATAGTGAATGTAACCCTATCACGCATATCACGACGGCGGGCAATCTCATCGGGTGTTATGCCCTCATCGATATGTTTTGCTGCCTGAAGCACCTCACGCTCAAAGCGGTAGGGTAGGTCAAACTCGGCGAGTATGGCGTGCATCTCTGTATCGTTATCGCCAGCCTTGCCGAGGATGTCTACTAGCTCGCCATGGGGTAGTCGCTCGCCCTCGGGCCAGTCGACAATGCGCACAAGCACCTTATCGCCGGTCTCAACCTTGGGGTATTGTTTGCGGGGCAGGTAGATATCTGTTGCCATGCGGCGTGTGTCAGCCGTAACGAAGATAGAGTTTGTTGTAACCTCTGCTGTGCCGACATATGGGCGTGTGCTACGCTCCGTAACACGTACTATTGTTCCCTCAAGCTCGCCATCACGTGACTTACGTGCCACGACAACCTCTACGCTGTCGCCCTCAAGCGCACCACCTCCATTGCGGCGTGCTACGTATACATCGCTCTCAAGCTCCTCTACCTCGACATACAATGCTCCTGGTGTTGCGCTACGCACCACACCCTGATAGCGGGGCATCGCTGAGCGTGTGAGGCGGTACTTATGCGAAACCTCCTCCACGAAGCCATCCTCGATGAGCTGCTTGACAATGGCGAAGGTCATGTTACGACCATCTCGGTCGGCACCTCCTGAGGCAGCAGCAAGATGCTTGAGTGAGAACTTGTTGTCGGGAAATTCACGAAACATATCCACGATGAACGATGCTCGCTCATCACGATTGTTTCCTCGTTTATTCTTTCTTTTTGCCATTAATCTTACTTGTTTAAAATGTGTAGGGCCATACGACGCATCATGCGCTCGCCAACCTCCATAGCTCGCTCATCGGGGAGGAAGGTGGCGGTATGCGAGTTGCCCGCAGCGCTGCCTACGCCAAGACGGTAGAATAGCGAGGGGTAGCGCTCTGTGTAGTGGCCAAAGTCCTCAGCAGTGGTCATAGGCTTTAGCTCACGAATGCTGATACCCTCATCTGTGGCTACTATCATAGCCTCGTACGAGAGCATTATGTCGTTAACCACGCAGGGGTAGCCGTAGCTGATATCTACCTCAGCCTTAACATTATACTGTTCCGAGATGCTACGTGCGTTGTTGTGTAGGTAGCTGTGTATGCGCTCACGAAGCTCACGGTCAAAGGTGCGCATGGTACCCTCGGCACTCACCTTATCGGGTATCACGTTGGTTGCTCCGTCGGCAATAACACGACCTATGGATACCACACACTCAGGGGTGTTGAGCGATGTGCAGCGCATGATCATATCTGCCATTGCCGTAACGCTATCATCTATCGTTGAGCGACGTGCAGCATGGCCACCACGTCCTGAGATGTAGATGCGAAGCTCATCGTTCGAGGCCATAAACTCTCCTGGGCAGATACCCACCTCGCCAACCTCAAGTGTTGCGTCGACATGCTCGCCGATGATGGCTGCTACGTCGTAGCCCTCAAAGGGGTTCTCCTCAAGTATCTTGACAGCACCTCCAGGGTTAAGCTCCTCGCCAGGCTGGAAGAGGCCAAAGAGCGTACCCTCAAAGTCACGATTGTGGTTAAACTGCTGAAGTACGCCAAAGAGTATTGCGGTGTGCATGTCGTGTCCACATGCATGCATAACACCCTTACGCTCAGAGCGAAAGTCTATATCGTTAAGCTCCTCGATAGGCAGTGCGTCCATATCGGCACGAAGCACCACAGCACGACGGTGGTTGCCACGCTTACCCTCAATCTTGGCAAGCACACCTGTGTTGGCAATCTTACGATACTCGATGCCCTCGGCCTCTAACGAGTCGATGATAAGCTGCTGTGTGGCATACTCCTCGAACGATAGTTCGGGGTTGCGGTGTATTGCTCGGCGTAGTTCCTGACTTGTCATGGTGGTGCTATTTACGTGGTTTATAGTGGCGAGCCATCTGTGCAACGCTACGTGTATACTCTGCGGTAGTGCCGCAACAGCCTCCTACGATGCTGAGGAGTCCACGCTCGGCAGCGGTGCGTAGTGTCTCGGTATGTTTCTTTACGGTCTCGGCATAGCGACCCTTAGCATCTGGAAGGCCTGCAGATGGCGAGACATATGTAGGTAGTGTGGTGTAGCGTGTGAGTAGCTCGATGTTGTCCACAACATTCTTCACGCCATGCGAGCAGTTAAAGCCTATGGCCAGCGGCTCAAACTTAGCCACATCCTCGACATACTTCTCTACAGAGCGTCCCGAGGCGAGCAGTCCGCCAATCTTAGATAGCGTTGCCGAGAAGATTATCGGGCAGTCGGGAGCTATCTCACGACATAGCTCTGCCGCAATCTCGGCATTGCGTATGTCCGTAATGCTCTCTATGAGCATGATGTCGGCTCCACTCTTTGTAAGTGCCTCAATAAGTGTGCGGTACGAGGCACGTAGCTCATCCTCTGTAAGGTCTATTGCCAGCGTAATGTTGCGTGTCGAAGGGCCTATGGAGCCAGCTATGAAAGCCTCCTTGCCACTACGCTCTATCGCCTCATGAGCAATGCGTAGCGAGGCCTCGACAAGCTCTTCGCACTTATGCTTCACGCCACACGACTCCAGCATGAGAGGGTCGCTCAGAAAGCTATTCGAGGTAAGTATTGTTGCTCCCGCCTTTAGCGATGCGTCGTACATTGCCGCAACCACCTCTGGCTTATCAATTGAGAGTGTGTCGGGAACTAAGTCTCGGCGAGTGCCTACAAGTGTAGTGCCTACGCCGGCATCTGCAACGATGATATGTCGCTCAAGAAGCTCCTTGATGCGCTCTGTAGTATTGCTCATAGTTAGTCGATAAGTTCAATTTCAAAAATCTTGCTCCAATCCTTACCCGTAACATATAGGTGGCCATTCTCAGGGTTGTAGGCGATGCCGTTGAGGGCTTCAGCCTCGGGGTTATCCTTGAGGTGGTGGCGTAGTGCTGGGAGGTCGATATATGCCTCCACGTTGCCTGTCTTAGGGTTGATCTTCACGATAGACTCCGTGAGGTAGACATTTGCCCATATGTAGCCATCAATCCACTCCATCTCGTTGATATACTGCAGTGGTACTCCCTCATACATCACGTTGATTACCTCCTTGCTCTGGAGTGTTTCGGGGTCTACAATGTGTATTGCTGGCGAACCATTCGAGAGAAACAATCGCTCCCCATCGGTGGTTATGCCCCATCCCTCGCCCGAGTAGGATATGGTGCGTAGCTGCTTGCCACTACTATCGTAGACGTGTGCTATGCCCGATGTCCACGTAAGCTGATATATGCGATCCTTGTAGTGGGTTATGCCCTCGCCAAACTCGGTATTAGGGAGCTTGGCAACGATATCTACCTTGCCTGTTGTCAGGTCTATGCGCTGTAGGTAGGAGCGTCCCTCCTGGCCTGTTCCCTCCCACATCACGCCATCGACATACTGTAAGCCCTGTGTATAGCTCTTCGTAGAGTGGGGATACTCGGCAACGATGCGATAGTCGAGCAACTCGGCAAATACCTTCTTAGACTGTATGGGCTGAGTGTTACTCTCCTTATTTGTACTCTTCTGCCCGCCACATGATGCTAGGAGTGCAGCGGTGGCGAGGAGTAATAGTGATATCTTTTTCATACATTATATTATTAATACGTGCAAAGGTAACAAAAAGTATTGACTTTCCACTACGTAAAAGTTACTTTGATGCACATGGATGTAGTAGTGGATGCATCATTATGATGCCAAAGATACTCATTTTTGCAAGATTTTGCCTATCTTTGGGTGGTAATTAACCATTATACACCTAATGATACACTTTATAGAGCATACCACCTCGACAAACGATGAGGCTCGACAGTCCCACTACTCGCATATGGATGTGGTGTGGAGCGATAGCCAATCCTCAGGACGTGGACAGCGTGGCCACTCATGGCATAGTGCTGTGGGCGAAAATATTACATTCTCGGTGGTGCTACACCCAGAGTTCCTGCCCATCATCGAGCAGTTCCTACTCTCGGAGGTTGTGACACTCGCAATTGTTGACACGATGGCAGAGTATGGCATAGAGTGTCGCATAAAGTGGACAAACGACCTATATGCCGGCGATGGTAAACTTGCCGGCGTGCTTATCGAACACTCACTATCGACCACTACCATAGCTCGTACCATTGTGGGCATAGGTCTTAATGTTAATCAGGCGGAGTTCCCTGATGACCTGCCTAACCCTGTGTCTATGACGCAGTTGCGAGGTATAAGATTTGATCGTAGAGAGGTGCTTGAGAGCTTTGTACGTAACCTTGAGAGGTGGTACTCGTTGCTCGAGAGTGGCCAAAAGAGCCTTGTGGAGAGCAGCTACCGAGAGCTTATGTATCATCGTGACGAGCTACATACCTACGCCTTGCCCTCAGGCGAGAGGTTTCAGGCAACAATACGTGGTGTGCGTCCCTCTGGCGAGCTACGCTTAGAGCATACGGATGGCACCATTCGTGAATATGCATTCAAGGAGGTGGAGTTTGTTCTGCCTCACAAACAATAAATCTATTGTAGCTATGAAAGTTCTTCTTATCAACGGTAGTCCTCACCCATCGGGTAATACGTTTGAGGCTCTAAATCACATGGTTGCGACATTTCGTGAGGATGGTGTCGAGGCCGAAATCATACATATAGGCATGCGTGCTGTGCAGGGGTGTATAGGCTGCTTCAGCTGCTCGCAAACAGGTACTTGCGCCTTTGGCGATCCGCTATATACTGTGCTTGAGGCTAAGGCTAAGGCCTGCGATGCCCTCGTTGTAGGCTCGCCCGTATACTACGCAGGACCCAACGGCTCGCTATGTGCAATCCTCGACAGGCTGTTCTTCGCCGCTGGTCGCCACCTGCAGTATAAGCCCGCAGCCTCGGTAGCTGTTTGCCGTCGTAGTGGTGCTACAGCAACCTTTGATAGACTGAATAAATACTTCACAATCAACAATATGCCTGTGGTGTCATCGCACTATTGGAACAATGCTCATGGCCGTACCCCTGGCGAGGTGCTTCAGGATGAGGAGGGCCTACAATCACTCCGACAATTGTCACGTAACATGGTGTGGCTGATGCGTAAGATAGCTGCTGACAACACCCCACGACCCGCTGCTGAGGAGCGTGTGATGACAAACTTTATCCGCTAAATGGGGCTAAAAAATGTGGGTCGGGCGCAAAAAAGTGACGCAAAATTTTTGAGTCCGACAAAAAAATAATATATTTGTGGTTGCGAAACTATCAAATTAGAAGAGCGAAACAACAATAACAACAATTTAATACTACTTGAATTATGGCTAATGTTCCTGCAAATTTGAAGTACTCTAACGACCACGAGTGGTGCCGTGTAGAGGGTGATGTTGCCGTTATCGGCATTACCGATTATGCTCAGTCACAGCTTGGTGATATCGTTTTCGTTGACGTTCCTACCGTAGGCGAGACTATCGAGGCTAACGAGGTTTTCGGCTCTATCGAGGCTGTTAAGACCGTATCTGACGCTTTCTCTCCAGTAAGTGGCGAGGTTATAGAGTTCAACGAGGCTGTTGAGGCTGACTCATCACTCGTAAACAAGGATCCATATGGCGAGGGTTGGTTGGTTAAGATTAAGATGTCGAACCCAGCTGAGGTTGACGCTCTTTTGGATGCAGCTGCATATGAGGCCCTCATCGGCTAATTTTCGATTATAAGGCAGCATCTGCGGCCTCTCAATCATTGCCCCGAATAGGAAATACGCCAAGTATGTCCTATCCAGCCCAATTTCATGTCGAGGCCACATCTGCAGTCTTCTAATCAAAAATCTAATTTTCGACCATAAGGCAGACATCTGCGGCCTCTCAATCATTGCCCCGAATGGGAAATACGCTCAGTATGTCCCATCCAGGGCAATCTCTTAATCGAGACCACATCTGCAGTCTTCTAATCAAAAATTGGGTTGTGTGATTTTTTTTAAGACCATTAGGACTATTAGGACCATTACGAGGTCGGGTATCAGAGATTGTCCGCAACCATCTTAATTGTCTTTGATTTTTTAAGACCATTAAGACCATTACGAAGTCGGGTATCGGTCTTGTCTGCTACCCCTACTTTCCACCATAAAAAAAGGTTGACACCTCTTAGGAGCCAACCTTTCACCCCGACCGTAGTCAGGGATCATTACCCAATAAAAACTAAAAAGATCGTACTATTTACACATGCCTTTCGCAACAATTTTCTACAGTTGCAAAGGAACAATTTTCACGTTGCAAAGATGTGCGAAATTATCTCCACCCACAATAGCGCATTGTTGGGATTTAGGGTTTCTATGCATCCCCATATGTAGGGATTGGTGATTTGCAAAATTATCAGTATCTTTGCACTATGAATACTACATATGTAGCATTGAAATAATGTAATGAGCTGATAACTAATGAATAAGTCAACAATAATAGGCCCAATGTCACCGCTCTCGCCCGATATGATGGTGTTTGAACTTATCGACAGCTATCCATCGCTGCTCTCGATATTCATGCGCTTAGATATCAAACTTCCGTTTGGCGATATATCCATAGCGGATATGTGCAAGCGTGATGGCTACCCTGCAGACCTCTTCATGTTACTTTGCAACATGCATCTATCATCAGCATATTGCCCTCGCAATGAGGAACTTCGTGCCGATATGCTTCGGGGTGTTGTAGGCTACTTGCGTGCTTCGCACCGCTACTACACAGGCTACATGCTACCACACGTAGCCAACCACCTTGAGAAGGTCTTGGAGCATTGTGATAAGCTCTCGGAGCGAGCCTTGCGTAGGTTTTATGCCGACTACGTGAAGTTCCTGACCACGCACTTTGAGGAGGAGGAGAGTAATATATTCTCGTTAACCGATACCCCTGAGGTTGTGGCATCGGAGGACTTCTCGATGCTTGAAGCTCCTCATGGCGACATTGACGACCGCACCAACGACATCGCCTCGTTGGTATTCAAGAGCCTCCCGGAGAGTGTCCCCACAGCGCTACGTTGCACCATGCTTGACCATATATATATGTTGCGTGACGACCTACGTCGTCATAGCGACCTTGAGATGTATGTGCTACGCCCATTAGTTGCAAAATGTAAAACCGAGAAGCGATGAAACCCTCAAGAGTGATAATAGTTGAGCCTGCGGGTGTTGTGGCCATAGGTCTTGCCACTATGCTGGAGCGCAGTGCCAAGGTTGAGGTGGTTGCTAATGTTCGCACGTTGGCCGATATTCCCTCGGCGTGCGATGCCGATGTGGCTATCGTCGCTGTCGGCATATGTCGTGCGGCAGAGACCCACGAGGCGCTTAGTGGCATGCCTATCATAGGGTTGCTCACTGCACTCTCGGAGCCTGAGGCTGTTAAAAACCTCGTTGCCACCATATCTATCTACTCCTCAGAGGAGGAGATACTGCGTGCTGTGCAAGAGGCTATAGATGCTCCTGTTGGGCATAACTATGCTGAGAGCCACGACCTCTCGGAGCGTGAGCGTGATGTGCTGGTGCTTGTGGCCAAGGGATATACCAACAAAGAGATTGCCACCGAGCTGTTCATCTCGCCACATACGGTAATCTCGCATCGTAAGAATATTGTGCATAAGACGGGTATCCGCTCGGTAGCTGGTTTGACCGTATATGCTGTACTTAATAAACTGATTGACAGTGAAATACTCTAAGCAGATTAAGACTGAGCTATGCGCCTACTCTGTTGAGGCGTGTAGGGTGGCTGCCTCGCTTGGTGTCAACCGAGTGGAGCTTTGTGCCTCGCCAGCAGAGGGTGGCGTGACACCTTCGTATGCAACCATTGAGCGAGTATCCAAGATTGAGGGTCTTGACCTAAGTGTGATGATTCGCCCACGTGGTGGCGACTCCCTATACTCCGATGAGGAGTTTCAGACAATGCTCGCCGACATCGACTATGCTCGCGAGGCGGGTGCTACAGGCGTTGTCTTTGGAATCCTTACAGCAGATGGTAGGGTAGATGTGGAGCGCACACGACTGCTTGTCGAGCGTGCCGAGGGTCTTGAGACCACGTTTCATCGTGCTGTGGACATGACCGAGAACTACGCCGAGGCAGTTGAGGCTGTTATCGCAACAGGGTGTAAGCGCATACTTACCTCTGGAGGCTACGACAAGGCGATAGATGGTATCGACAACATAGCACGTGCCGTAGAGGTTGCTGCCGGCCGTATCGAGATTATGGCAGGTAGCGGTGTGGTGGCATCAAATGCTGAGGCGTTAGCCTCTATTGGCGTTGATGCTCTGCACTTTAGTGCTAAGCGCATGGTGCTTGGCGGCATGGAGTATCGCAACCCACGAATATCTATGGGTGGCTCGGCAGCTGTCGATGAGTTCTCATTACGTGTTGTAGATGAGGATGAGGTAAAGAAGATATTAACCTTAATACGAGAATAGAGATGAAGAATTGGTTGTATGTAGCCATTGGCGCAGCCATTGCGATGATTATCATCCTGTGGCCTAAGTTTACCGAGAGCTATCCTGAGGGTGTCTCGGAGGAGTATCACGCAGAACTTCGCAAGGCTTTGGATGAGTCTAAGCGTGGCGATGAGCTGTTGGCACTGTTGGAGTCGTTGCCCGTAGAGCAGCAGCGTGACATGGCCTACCTTATTATTAATATGTACGAGGAGGATCTCCGCACGATGGACCTTGCGTTGCTCAAGGAGAATGTTGAGTATGCCACCATCGCTCGCACAAAGTATGAGTGGGCAAAGAGCCTTCCAGAGGAGGTATACCAGCAGGATGTACTCCCTTACCATGTTGTAGACGAGGTGCGTGATTCGTGGCGCAAGGAGCTTTACGAGATGTTCTCGCCTGCGGTAGATACGTGTAAGACAATGTACGATGCTATCTGCGCTGTTAATGCCAACATTCCACGACTCACAGGCGTGGACTATAACACCAAGCGTGAGAAGACCAACCAGAGTCCAAAAGAGTCTATGCGTCAGGGTATGGCATCGTGTACCGGCTTGGCAATTCTGCTTGTTGATGCATATCGTGCTGTAGGTATCCCTGCACGTTTTGCGGGTACTGCCTCTTGGCACGACAATCGTGGTAACCACAGCTGGACTGAGGTGTGGCTCGATGGCAAGTGGCGAGTTACGGAGTACTACTTCCCCTCGCAGCTCGACCACCTATGGTTTATGCCCGATGCATCTAAGGCAACACCCGACAACCGTACATATGCAATATATGCTACACGCTTTGGCAAGGGTGCTAAGGATTGGTTCCCTATGGTGTGGGCGGATGACTCTGACGAGGGCTCTATCGAGGAGCTTCCTAAGTGGGTTGGAGCTGAGAACGTTACACAGCACTATATAGACCTTGCCTACGATCAGTACACACGTCATCTTGAGGCTGGCACGCACACCTTCATACGTATTGCTGGCTATAAGGAGCAGGGCAAGAAGGAGCATTCTGAGGATCGTGTGGCTATGGGCGTTGACGTTTTCCGAGGCACAGAGCAGATGGGTGGCGGCCTTACTGCTGGCGAGCATCGTGATATGAACGATCTCTTCTCGGTGCTTCTGCCCAAGAATACCGAGTATGAGCTTCGCTACTATAATGCTGCGGGCGAGCTTCAGACACGTAAGGTGAAGCTTGGCGAGGAGCCTATTACGATTGAAATATACCAGAATTAAAATTGTATAGCAAGGCTACTTTGTCGTTATGCTTGTTCTCGAAATCCTCACATACGCCTCAGTATGCTGCGGTTTCTCGAACTTCGCAAGCCTAAAATTAGCTCTTGCTATACAATTTTACATGCGGGAGCAAGGCTACTTTGTCGTTCTTTGCCGTGATAAGTCATTATCTACGTCCGCTAACGAATTATCCATAGCAATGAGCAGTACGTTTTAGTACAGCCCATCGCTATGAAATTCGCCGAGCGTTGTATCTAATGCCTTCTGACGGCAAAATATGCTCGCCCTCAAAATGCTCATTTAGGCCGAGTAAACTCCGCTTTTTCAGAGCTTCGCAGGTCTAAAACTACATCTTTTTATTCAACCTGATAACAAAACGGAGGTGGCTAATTAACTTTTAGCCACCTCCATAGCTT
>JAZNQJ010000004.1:0-3095 GCA_045590115.1 Alistipes sp.
GTCGTGGAGAGCTTCACAGCACCACCCAAACCGCCACCCGTCTCGTTTACCGACGAGGTGCCATGCAGCAGCGAGGCGTCGTCGATGAAGTATGACGGGATGGTCGAGAAGTCGGTCATGCCAAGCATGGGGTTAGATAGCTTCATGCCGTTCCATGTCACCTGGGTATGCGATGGAGAGGTGCCTCGGAAGGCTACTGTCGAGAGCGTGGCACGACCGTAGCTCTTGACAAAAATAGAGCTGTTGAACGTAAGCACATCTGCCATAGATAGCGAGATGCTCTCACGCAGCTGTGTTGAGTCTATGCGTGTCTGCTGCACGCCGATATCCTTAATGGTACGACTACCCACGATAGATACTGCGTCGATGTCGAAATGACGCTCCTGTGCCACCGCCGAGAGTGTGGCACAAAGCATAAACATCAGTATGGTGTAGGCTCTTCTCATCTTACTTCCAACAAAATGCTCCCGGTATTATACCCACGTAAAACTCATCAACGAGTTCTGCATCAGCGGAGTAGCGATAAATCTTGCCCTGCTGCGAGTAGTCTATGGCATCGGCGATATATACATCGCCGTTGGTAGGGTCTACCGTAAGGCCGTAGTATATCGTGCCTCGTGAGTCGAGGAATGGGCGCACAGGGACTTTGTCGGCCTCTACGCTCATCGCCCATATATCATCGTTAATCCAATATATGGTATCCTTCGCTCCGTTTATCTGTATCTCGCTGGGGGCATCGCCACGCTTGAAGTCAAACTTGCGCTCGATGGTCATTGTCTCGGGGTCGATGCGGTAGAGCGAAGGTGCTTCGTAGCCATAGGGCGAGCCGTCGTAACCACCATCTGTTACGGTCCATAGTTTGCCATTGCGGTCTAACGCAAGCGATGTAGGCTGTATGCCAACGGTAAGTTCAGCTATAATCTCATCGGTGCGGGTGTCTATCTTGAGTATGCGGTTTTGGTACGACCAGCAGTTTACGTATAGGTAGTCGCCACACTGCACCATCTGCTCCGTAGAACCCTGCTCCATGGTCATGTTAGGCACTTCGATATAGTCCGTAATCTCGTAACGCTTGGGGTTGATGACGGCTATGCGGTTATCCCAAATCTGCGTCACGTAGGCCTTCTCATCCGAGATAAAGTGGATGTAGCGTGGCGAGGTAAACCCTGTGATGCGACCCACCTCTCGGAAGGTGTCAAGGTCAATGGCGAAGATTACGTGCGAGTTGTTGACCACCACCCAGCCACGATTGTTGTACGTGGTCATCGACTGCGCAACGTCGCCAAGTTTCATGGCATTGGCACGATAGAAGACCTCGTTTTCAACCTTGCGAGTCTCGGGGTTGTAGTACGAAAGTGTGGCGTTGCCATATTGGAAGTTGCCCTCGTTGCAGATGAAGAGTCCACGTCCCGAGGTCTCAATGTCGAAATCCTCCTCAAGGGCGTAGTCCCACTCCATGCAGCCTACTGTAAGTAGCGACAATATGAACATTAACCACCTCATATACATACTATTACTACATTATCTCTGCGATGTTGCACACTTCGGTCGAAAGCTCGCCTACCCAACCACTCTTGCTCTGTACGGCTGACTGAATCTTCACAAAATCGATATACTCCAACTTGATAGGCTTGCCGAGGATGTCTATGGCATTATCAATATCAAGGCTATTGATGCGCTCTACGCAGTCACGCTCCGAAGCATTATCGGCATATCCCCAATCGTAGGCGGGCTGTACCCACATTGAGCCGTTGCCTGAGCTGTCGTAGTTGCGTGCCTCAAGGCGAGTGCCTCGCAGGGTGTAGCTATCCGCAGTAATCCATGTAGGGTAGTACGATGGCTGGTTGTGGAACGACGCGAGGTAGTCAATAGTGCCACTGCCACCCTTATTATCTGTCCAGCCTACGGGCATACCATTAGATGTTGGGCGGTAGTACGTAACCTCATACTCCTGAATAGTTGTTCCTTTGCCTGTCTCTGAGCCTGCAAGCTCATACCACGTGTCGTCGGCTAAGCCATTACCATTCTCATCCTGCATGACCCACACCACCCCAGGCTCCGATGAGCCATCAAACGAGTTACCCGTAATTGCAAGGTCTGCTCCCGAGATATTCTCAACACTATGGTCGAACGCTGCGACGATATAGCCGCCGAAAGCCCCGAGCGATACCCAGTTATTCTGGCGTAGACGACTCTCGGCATAATTGGCAGCATCCTCTGCCGTAAGCTCCTCGCCCGTAAAGCCTGCCGTCTTGAGGTCGCCGATAAACTGACCGGGTGCGGGGAGATACTCCACAACGTGGCTAAATACGCTTGACGATGCTGCGGTGCGCTCACGACGGTACTTGCCACTCTCGATAACCTCGATAGTAAGAGTGTGGCAAACCTCTATCGGTGCATTTATGTATGTTGTGGCCTTAACCTCAAGGGTGTGTGTGCCCACCTCTTCGGAGCTAAACACAAAGTGGGGCTTGTTCCACTCATCACCTCCACTCTGACCATCTAAAGTCCAGGTGTAGGTAACCCCCTCGCTCTTATTTAGTTGTGCGGGGCGAATAAGTAGCATGCGGCCAGCAATGGTATGATACTCAGTAGCTTCAAACTCGTAGATAAGGCCTAAATCCTCGGCATTTAACACCGTTATTTTCACGCTATCCTCAGCCTCGCCATAGGGGTTTGTTGCCTTGGCCACGATGCGGTATGTGCCTACTTCGGTTGCCTCAAACTCATAGCTGGTAACATCCTTGGCCACCTCCTCGTTGTTGACCATCCATGCTACCTCGCACTTAGGCTCGGTATTGCGCAGAGTGGCCGTAATTGTCTGCTTGTAACCTACCGCTACGATGATATCCTCCATTGCAATATCTATGACGGGGGTCTCTGCCTCGCCAACGTCGATGCGTAGCTCCTCAGAGTCGCTTCCTGAGTCGGTTGTTACGCTAATGCTTACGTAGACCTCGCCAGCCTCAGTGGCTTGGAATACGTAGGCACGCTCGGTGCAGACAACCTCGTTGTCGATGCGCCACTCAAATGTTGCACTCTCGGCATTACGATACTCGGGTGCAAGGCGAATCTCCTCGCCAACTCTTACGCTA
>JAZNQJ010000005.1:0-10428 GCA_045590115.1 Alistipes sp.
CTATGGATGAGGCACGTGATGCATACACCGGTGCGAAAACAGTGACTATTGTAGCTAATCAGGCCAATAGCATCGATATTCCACTTACTCGTCCATTTGGTAAGCTCCGCGTTATCACCACTGACGTTACAGCCATGAATAATCTCAATGGCATTAGACCTAAAACTGCAAAGGTAACATATAATGGTGTTCCTATGTATGAGTTTGATGCTTTCACCCAGACTTATACCGCAAATGGCACTTCAGCAAAAACTCATGAGGCATTTACAATTGTGAACTACACATCAAATACTACAGCAGAGATGGCTATTTACACAGACTATTTCTTTGCTCCAGCAGATCAAGTAGGTTTGAACGCATTTACTATTGATGTGTATGATCAGCATGGTGCTGCTATTGGTGCGCCAATTGTGTTCCCAACAGATATTCCTGTGGCGCGTAATACTCTAACTACTGTTAAGGGTAATCTCCTTACTACAGGTGACACATCTATGGTAATTACTGCTACTGTAAACGATGACTTTACAGGTAAGGATGAGACAAAGGACACCGCTGATGATGAGATTGAGCGTGCGCTTTAATCTTTAATCCTTTAACATAGACTCGGGGTGGTAGGTGACTACGCCCTGCCACCCGACTCTATGTTTAACACTCTCACAGGCCTGATGGCCTACAACACAGTAGACGGCGATAGTCTACAACCCAACAAAATAAATGGTCTGCTAAAGCCCTGAACAACTAACTCTATGAGAAAGCTTATAGCCATATTTGCACTAACCGCTACGCTGGTAGGATGCTCAAAACAGCCCGACATGGGGGTCGCATTTGACACCCCTATTGAAATCCCTGTGAGTGTCTCAATAGATGAGACACGTGCTGCGGGCGTAGATAGTGCTGAGGGCATATTCAAACATGGTATATTGGATAGCGAGAATATCACTATGCGATATATTCTGCAGATATATATCGACGGTGTGGCCGCTGATACACGCCTTGTTGCGTATAGCGATGATATAGACGCCGTCTTTTACCCTATACTTATACCCAACCGAAACTACAAGTTTGTCGTGTGGGCCGATGTTGTGACTAAGGCTCCAGAAGCTACCAAGTTTAGCGACACCGACAACCACTATATAACCAAGAATGCTCAAGGAAAGAGTACTCTGAACAACATCACGCTTAATCCTAACAGCGCATGGAAGGCTATGGATGAGACACGTGATGCGTTCACCGGATATGCGGTAGCGAACAACTTCTCAGGCGGCAACGTAACAGTCAACCTCACCCGCCCATTCGCCAAGCTTCGCATCGTGGCAACGGACAAGGAGGATGCTACAGCTATCCCCGTAAAGGGCATCGTGAGGTATACGTCAAACTATAGCGAAGGTTTTGATGCCGTAGCAGGCAAGGCCAAAGCGCCCTCAATCGCTGGAAAGGTTCATGAGTATGCTTTGGACACCTACACCAACGATAGCGATGAGAGCTACACGCTATTTACAGACTACCTGTTTGCCAACGATGGTAGCATCAGCCTAACGTTTGAGTTCTATGAGGAGGGTGTGAGCTATCCTATTATGAACAAGACATATACCGCCAACGACGTATCAATAGTGCGCAACAGCATTACCACTATCAAGGGACAGATACTTACGGGCGATGAGACAATAGAGATTGGCGATAGCCATATCAGCGTGACCGAATGGGGAGCTGGTGGCGAAGTGTTGATTCCAGGAATTGTACAATAGCTATAACGATGAAAAGATTACCGATATACATTACTTTAGCGTTACTCGGCATGTTTGCATGCTCGAAGAGCGAGCATATGCCCACCACCCAGACGCAGTCAATTCAGTTGGAGGTGGTAGGCCCATCATCTGCAGAGACTCGTGTAAACACAATGGACTCTGTTGATGATATAATATCTCAGGGCGAATTTGCACTTAATGCCTATCTTACGCCTCTTAATACTGAGTACTTCAAGGATGCATGGGTGTACTACTTTGTAACAGATGATGGTGCCGCTCGTTGGCGTTTTCGTGATGTGGTGAATCAGGACTACTTGATCGACTTCTATTGGCCAGAGGGTAATGTGGATTTTATGGCCCACGTGCCACGTTTAGTGTCAAAGTGCGCCGCAGACATCAGCAATATAGAGTTTGACCCAGCAACCAAGCAGATGAGCTTTGATGCAGTGGCACAATCGGTAATCAACGATCGTACAACAGCAGAGCGTGAGGCAGAGAATGCGAAGCAGGAGTTTATGTTTGCCACAAACTTCAACCAAAATCAAAATGGTGGTGCTGTGAAACTGCGCTTTGTACACCCATTTGCTGCGATTAAGTTCAGGTTGCATCAGTCGCACCGAGACCTGGTGATTAACAGCATAACCATACATGGTCTTGATAAATCGGGATCGTTCAGCACGACCGATGATACTTACAGCATATATGCAGGTGGCAACCAGGGTCAAGACTATATCACTTACAACAATTGGACTACCAGCAATAATGGTAGCCTGACAATAAACCTTAATAAGCATGTGCCTGAGGATGTTAACTATCAGTCGCAGATTGGTGGCCCATATATGGTTATACCTCAGCAACTAAAAGCTGGCGGCAAGGAGATTAAGTTAAGTGTGAACTATTCGTGGAACTCCGAGACAAAAGAGTCTGCGCAGTTCTCAATATCTACTGATCACGTGCCTGCGTGGCAGCCTGGAAATATCTACACCTATACCCTCGACTTGGGCGATAACAAGGAGGAGATACTATTCAAAGTTATGGTCGAGGAGTGGAGCAAGGGCGAAGATGATGGATTTGAAAACAATTATGATGTAGAGTAGCATGAAACCAAGTATACGTTATATATATATAGTAGCGGCGGTTGCCATCCTTTTCAATAGCTGTCAGAAGGAGAGTACTCAGCAACCGATGGCCAATGATGGCTCTAAGATATATCTCTCGGCATCAACCGAGGGTCGTGACGTGACACGTACGCCTTACGAGTCTACAGTACCCAACGACAGTCGGGATGGTGTGTTACATGCATCAATATGGGCATCATCATTCTATACTGACCAAGGAGGATACACTTTCCCAAATCCCAACCCTCCGCTCAACGGTAAGAATGGTACGGGCGAAAATGCAAACCAGGTGGCAATACACGCTACTGCAGATTTTGACTCAGGCTCGCCTCAGCTACTTGATCAGGCTGTGTACCCCCAGAGTGGTACTCCTGTATTCTTTGTTGGTCTACACCCCCAGTCAGGCTGGGTGGCAACCAACGATGATAAGAGGGCTGAGTTCACGTTTAACGGTAGCCATGATGTGATGTTTGCCCCTCGTATCGAGGGTAAGTATGCCGATATATCATCAAGCGAGAATATAGTATTTGATGTCCCAGAGCTTAAGTTTTGGCACTTGCTTACATGGCTCAAGGTACGTATGATTGCCGAAGATGAACAGGTAGTATCGGCATGGGGAAAGATTACCGATATCAAGATTACGAGCAACAACCATGTGTCAATAGATATAAATCGTACTGATGACTATATGCTCGACGGTGAGATCGATATGAGTTGTGCTACATTTAGCAATACCACAGGTTTTGATGGCAATTTGCCACTATATCAACCTAACAGCGATAGTGTGTTCCCTAAGGCAGGAGGATATAAGTTGAAATACTACTCAGGTAGTGTGTCAGCACCCGAAGATGTTGCATACGTGTTATGTTCGCCTGTTGATGCTTTGGCCAAAAAGATTGTGGACTCGAAAGAGGTGACAAGCCCTGAGTATGTGCTGCATATCGAGACTGAGCATCGTAAGGTAGATGTGCCTATCGACTTAAGGGTCAACAGCACAACATTCTATGAGGGTAGCACCCGAGCAAAATGTTTTACGCTCAATCTTACATTTAAGATGGGTAATACCATTGTGATTACCGCAGATGTCGAGGATTGGGTATTGGGAGGTTTAGGCCATGTCGAATTGTAAGTTTTGTATGATTATGAACAACAATATATGCCGATTGGCACAAGTCGTATTAGCGCTATTCTTTGTTGCGTGCGATAAAAATGTGGAGATGCCAAATGTCACCAGCCGAGAGATTGTGCTGAGTGCAGGTGTCGTGTCCATGGATAATACACGAGTGGCGGAGGCAAATGTATACAGCGGAACATCGGCCGCAGGCATGGAGGCAAACGTGTGGTTTTCAAGGACGTGTGGTGTCTATGAAGATAATGACTCACCCGTAGCACCAACATTCCTGCCTTATCGTGCAAATGTTAAATATGATAGCGGAAACCCAACAACAGTATACGTAGATCCCGAAAATAAGAGCCAGGCGCTTACCTATCCTATCAACGACCCTGTTAGCAACAATGTATATTGTGTGGGTATGTATCCTCAGTCAGGTTGGACATCTGCTGATGGTAGGTCGGTGTCACACTCTATAAATGGCACAGTTGATCTGATGTATGCCGAACAGGAGGTTGGCTCATGGAATACCCCATTTGGTACCCAGAAGTACAAGCATCTGCTTTCGTGGGTTAAGATTGAGGTAGAGGTGCCAGATCAGAAGGCTATTGATGATTGGGGCGCTTTGACAAAGGTCGCCATTGAGTCATCAAATGGTGTTACTATCACATTCCCAACAACCATCGGTAGTGAGTCAACAATAGCATACTCGGATACAAAGTGTGATATTGATGTTCTTGGAGGCTCATCGCTGCCTCTAACTATTACATCGCAGTCGTTGGGTTCTATGCTTTGCGCCCCAACTACCACCGTAAAACTTAAGATTAAGACCGAAAATGTCGCTGAAAGAGTAGTGGATGTAGCACTTTTGGATGAGAATAACGATCCTATCACATCCTGGGAGCAGACAGATGGCAAATTGTTTATTATTAATCTATATTTCAACAAGTTTAACCATATTGAGGCAAGTTGTAACCTTGTGCCTTGGAACGAGCAAGATGTAGATTTGATAGGTAAGTAACACAATGAAGAGTATGAATATATATAGCCGAATAGCTGCTTTGTTGGGTATATTGCTCCTAACAAGCGCTTGTGTCAAAGATCAGCTGCCGGAGATTAGCCACCACTCGCAAGAGTATATTGGTTTCTCTGCTTCAATAACTGCTGCCACTCGCTCGGGCGATATCTACCGTAGCGAGTCTGCGCAGATGAGCATCACTAAGGAGGAGTGGCCATTGGAGTGTGACGATCAGACACGAGGAAGTGTTATCTCAACACTAAACGGACTTGGTGTTGGTATATATGCACACCCATATATCGACAATAACCTCCAGGATCCATTGATGGTAAATCATCAGTATGAGTTCGTTAATAGCGAGGAGTTGGAGGCTGTCACTAACCCCATTTTGTGGAGCAGCATTAGCGAAACCTCTACATTGAAGGTTTATGGCTATGCACCATATGCTCTTAGTGAACGCGGTGTTGATTTTAGCACTACGACTACCAATGGTACAACAACAATTAACTATACCGTACCTGTGGAAGTTACCGATCAGTTTGACCTTATAGCTACTGAGGTTAAAACTGTCCCCAGCAACTATGGACAGAATATTCCTCTCACGTTCCAGCATATCCTCACAGGCGTTCGTTTCAAGGTGGGATTTGCTTGTACTGTTAAGAGTCTGAAGATTGTTGGTGTTAATTTCAATGGAGCATATACCATCGGTGAGGACGTTTGGAAGATTGTCGATAAGAATATAGTAGGTACGTTTGCAGCTCCTATAACAAGTGGAAGAGTTTGCAATGAGGGCAATTACATCACTAAAGAGGATGAGATCTTTATGATGATTCCTCAGGATATTCCTGATGGGGCTTACGTAGAGTTGGTATATGATGATAATAACACTATCAAGGCACCTCTTACAGGTCAAAAGTGGGATAAAGGCTCGCTCGTAACTTACACCATACACAAGCAACGTGAGCAAAATTATGTATACTTTGACCTTTATGCAGGTAATGTTACAATTACCCCTACATCGTATTCAGGTTTTGTTTTTGTGAATGGTGAGGCTACTCCTGTGAGCAAGTCGTGGGAGGCAAATCAGATGAACGACAACAAGTATCACTACTATGTATATCAGTCTACTGAGGCTAATAAGCTAACTACCGGATATGCAACGTCGCTTAGTGGTGCTTGTCGCCTACCATCGTACAACCCTGTTATGGTTGGCACTCAGTATTGGAGTGAGTACATTACCAACAATACAAGCGTAGAGAATGTTATCGAGGCATGGGATACAGAGGAAAATGTCAAGGCTGACATAGCCGGTAGCGTAGCTACTCAGAATGGAGCAGTACGAAAGGTTGGTCGTAGCAGTACCCCATACTATATCGTTGTAAGAGGCGATAATCAGAACTCTTTTGAGTGCGAGATGACATTAGACAACATCTACTCTCTGCATATGGATGCTGGAGCAACACGTAGCACAGGAGGTCTTACTTTCACACCAAACAAGGATTACTCTAAGTTACGTGTTAATTTGGTGGGTGATAATCGAGTAGGTGCTGTTCACTATTATAGTGGTCGAGACTCAGGTAATCACAACAATCTACTTTTCAATAACGAACTTATCTTGCAGGGTGCTGGTTCGCTTACTGCTGCATCAGTCGACTTCGTTAAGAAAATATCAGATCAGTCATCTGGTGCAAGCTATAACGCCGATAAAGTATATGGTTATTTCTCAAACTATTGGTGTAGTGCTATTGGTGGCGATGATGGCACTGCTGGAAATGCCATTGGTATTGTAATCAAGGGCGGAACAATCTTCGCCGGCACAACTCAGGCTGAGAACTGTACTGCACTTGGTGGCGGTGGTAACGATCGAGGTTATGTGCGCATTGAGGGTGGTACGGTCACCGCAGTGGCAACAACTACAGGTACTGCTATCGGCGGTGGCATCGGATTTAACTCTCAGGGTGGTATTGGCAATGTTAAGATTAGTGGAGGTAATGTCTTTGCATATAACCACGCTAACGAGTGGGAGATTCCAAGTGCTGCAATCGGTAGTGCAGGTTCGTGGGCAAGTGCTGGTGGTAGCGGCGAGGTAGAGATTACGGGTGGCTATGTATATGCTCAGACTGCTCTCGGTACAGCTATCGGTGGCGGTAGTAGTAAGACACGCGAGGGTGGTAGTGCGAAAGTTACCATCTCGGGAAATAGCTACGTTATCGCAAAGAGTATCCCTGCAATAGATAAGTTCACCGGCGTTGAGTACCCTGCAGGCTCAGGAATCGGTGGCGGTACAGGTGGTGTTAATATGTCAACAGGAGATGCGACAATGCCGGCCTATGGTGGTGCTGCAACAATTATCATCTCGGGTAGTCCAACTATCCGTACAGGTACAATAGGTGGTGGTAAGACCAATAATCCTGATGGCAAGATTGGCCATGCGGAGATTACCGTATCGGGTGGCGATATATCGGCTCAGTTTGTGATGGCTGGAGGTGCCAGCGAGGGTAAGATTACGACGTTCAATATGACGGGTGGCACTATCAATAATAGTAATGTGATAAACAAGGAGTATTATCATATTATGGAAAATGGTGGCGCTGTCTATATGGAGGATGGTGTGTTCACTATGACAGGTGGTACAATCCGCAACTGTGAGGCAGAGAATGGCGGTGCAGTATATATTAAGAAGAGTGCAAATGCTATTGGCAATCCTCAATTTGTAATGACAGGAGGTCGTATTGAGGATTGTAGAGCATCGTTCAACGGTGGCGGTATATATCTTGAGGGCGGATCAGTTGAGATGACCAACGGAACAATCCACAATAATATTGCAAGCGATGGTAATGGTGGTGGTATCTATATCGCTAAGGGCGATTTCACTATTAAGGGTAATGATGCAGAGGTGTCGAACAACTCGGCTCTTCATAGAGGCATTGCAGATGCTGGTAATGGTGGCGGTATCTACATTACTTCGCCTACTGCTGATGTAAAAGTTATAGTTGAGTCAGGTAATATCATCAATAACTCGTGCGACCGCAATGGCGGAGGTGTCTGCGTTGATGTTGCGTCAAGTGATAATAAGGCGGAAGTAAATATTGGTACAGAGAATGGTGGCCCAACAATTTTGGCTAACAAGGCCATCATGTATGGTGGTGGTCTATATGCTATTGGCAAGAATGCTGTGGTAACTATTGATGGTGGTAGCATTAAGAACAATAGAGTAGTCAACTATGTGCCTAATGAGGATGTGGCAAATGAGTATGGTACTGTTGTGTTGAATGATGGCGATGTTACCCACGTGGTAATTACTTTCGATGCGAATACAACCGACCCAAGTGCTGTAGTCCCTCAACCACAAAATATTGTTACATCCACAAATAGTGCATTGGTAGCGCCCCCTGGCTCTCGTCCATTATATCGCTTCGTGGGATGGAACACCCAACCTAATGGTAAGGGTATAGCATATAAGAGTGGTGATATTATGAATATCAAAGAGAATCTTACTCTATACGCTCAGTGGATAGCCCAATAGCGGAGAGTTAATGATAAATGCAGCACTATTCTCCTTTTATTTTGCTTTCATAATTTATTAATTAGTGTTGCAAAAGAGGAGTTCCGATGTAGTCTCGGGACTCCTCACTATTTTTAGAAGCTGTTTTTAATTTTATTGAAAGAGTTTGTTCGTTGCTGCAAAAGAGCCTCAAAGAAGTCGAAATAAAATGCAAACAGCTTTTTATGGTATGTCGTGTGTGGCGGTTAGTTGCGAATAAAGGTCATGCGCTCCCACACACAGCGGGGAATAAGCCTCCAAACAAGGGTTATAAGGCGGAAACGCCAATCGAAGGTGATAATACGTCGGCGACGCTTCAAGCCTCGTAGGATATAGCGTGCGGCACGCTCTCGGCTGATAAGCATAGGGTAGTGCTTCGCAGGGTTGAGGATATCTGTAGCCACAAAACCTGGGCGTATGTCGCTGAAGAGGGCGGGGATATGCTCCATGCGTACATGCTGCGAGAGGGCAACAAGATAGGCGCTCTGCATGCTCTTGGTCGCCGAGTAGGCGGGTGCTGAACCCATGCCCCGAGTGCCAGCTACGGAGGTGATTACGGCAACGTGCGCCTTATGCTTTGAGTTGTACTTAGGCTCACGCTTGACGTAGTTGAGGAAGTGGTCGACAATACGCACCATGCCCAGCGAGTTGGTCATCACCGTATCGCACTCTATGCGCTCATCGAGCTTAGGGTTCTGCTTGCCTATGCCCGAGGCGTATAGTAGCAGGTCGGGAGTACCAACCTTAGCAATAAGCCTATCAAGTGCCTCGGTAGCCTCCTCGCTACACACATCCAACTTTTCGGCCTTAATCTGCTCCGAGCCATACTCCGCAACAAGCTCCTCGAGGCGCTCAATGCGGCGGCCGGCAACACCCAACGTAACACCCTGCTGGGCTAAATGGCGAGCTACCTCAAGCCCAATGCCTGAGGTAGCCCCGATAATTATTGCTCTATAACTTGTAGACATCGTTAGTCAAGTATTGCGTCGAGCCTGTCGTAGATGCTCTTGCGCAGCTCACGTAGCTCGTTTATGCGGCTGCGGTTCTTGCGCATTACAAAGCGGCATGAGCCGATAAACTTATGGAACAGACGTATATAGTTCCATGCCAAGATGAACATCACAGGGAAGGCCAAGAAGTAGCCAAATGCCCACCAGAAGCCCGCAAATATCCATAATAGCACAACAGGGATAATAAGGCAGATAGGCACCGATACGAATACGCTAACACCAATGTTGAACGAGCTGATGAACATATGATCCTTGATGAGCTTGCTAATGAAGATCTTAGGGATGATGAACATCAAACATGTAGGGATAATCGAGATGATGAATAGAGGCAACAGGATGAGTAGTCCAAGACCACGCAATATAGCTGCCAAAGCACCTGGATTACGTCTAAAGAGCCAATCACGAATGCCGATATGCTTGATGCCCAAGGCATACTCTTTGGTATCATCGTATATGCGCTCCATCTCTTCGGGACGCTCCTCGGTAGCACGCTGCATCTTGTCGACAAACTGCTGGTCTGAGAGCAGGCGTGATGGGAGGTAGTTAGGCTTGAAGCCATGCTTGCGTGCATATAGGCGGCCATACTCGGTCTCACGCAAGAAGTCTATCTGGTCGTAATGCTCAAGGTCGCTGACGTGTAGCATCAGTGCCTGAATCTTGCTACGAATAAGCTCATTAACCTCAACCATAACCTCTCGTGGTGACTCCTTGTAACGCTCGTAATATGGCTTGAGCGACACGGGGCGGTCAAACTTGATGAGCATGTCGGTACGTGCGTGGAAGTAGTTCGAGTAGTGGTTGCATGATGGTAGAATCATCACATCCTGCTCGAAGTTCATCTTCTCGGCTGCCTCAAAGGCAATACGCAGATAACCGAGCTTG
>JAZNQJ010000006.1:0-2674 GCA_045590115.1 Alistipes sp.
CCAAGCGTCGAGATAATGCGATACTTGCCACCTTGAAGTGTTACGCCAGACTTAAGTTCCATATTGGGTTGGTATTATAGTTCTACAAATCAACAGACAAAGATAGTAATTTTAGGCTGAGCAGCAAAACGAAATGCAAAAAAATAGCATCGGAAAGAGTTCCGATGCTTATGGTGTAGCGAGAGAGAGACTTGAACTCTCGACCTCATGATTATGAATCATGCGCTCTAACCAGCTGAGCTATCTCGCCATTGCTCTAAAAGCGAGTGCAAAGATAGAGCATTTTTCCTAAGTTCCAAAATATTTTTGATATTTTTTTAAATTTTTTCTTCCGAGCCGATGTTTCGCTCCCTCTCTCTTAGCATACGTGATATCTCGGCAACGCTACGAAGCAACGCCCAGCTAATGAGTGAGAAGCAGAAGGTGCCGATGCCCTGAACGATAGATATTATCGTGATACTCTGCCCCTTATCGCTAAGGAACATGGGCGATATGAGTAGTGCAAAACTGCAGAACACACCGAGTATAAGCCCTATGTCGGCGGCATATATCAGCACGCTCTCTCGGAAGATGTACTTCGCCTTTTTAGGCTCTTCTGCATTAGGCTCATCCATAACTATCGTGGTCTCCTCGCCACTCTCCACAGCCACCTCCTCGCCACGCTCGGCATCGCACTTAGGACACCTACGTAGGTCGGCAGCAACCTTCGTGTTGCAGTTGCGACATAGCCAAAAATCTCTCTGCTCCATAGTCGTTAGTGTTAATGTTAATGTTAATGTTTTTTTGCCTCATCGTGGGTGATGTCGCAGCCTGCGCAGTTGCCGCTACATAGGTTGTCGCCCTCGCAGTCGTTAAGACCCATATGCTCGCGTGTCTCCTGAACGGCGCACTTGATACCCATCTTCTGCATGTTGGGGTTTGTCGATATCTCGGACTGAATATGGTGTCCTTTGAAGATGTATGTCAGCGACATAGCAAGCGCAAAAAAGCCCACTACAACGACCGCCGCAATGATTGTTACAAGTAGTGTTGACATTGTTAACTATTAAAAACTTAGTTTTTAGTTTGTTTTTCAGTTGCAAATTTATATATTTGCAGTTGATTTTGCAAATGTTATAGTACGTCGTTAGGTGACATGTGCTATATAATTGTTTTATACTTACTTGGTTAGTGTATGAAGATTATTATCGCTGGTGCAGGAGATATGGGTACGCATCTGGCAAAGATGCTCAGTGGTAACGGCCACGAGATTACTGTTGTCGATGTCGACCCCAAGGCGCTCGCCGAGATAGATAGCTTGGTCGATGTCGTTACCGTCGAGGGCGACACCACTCAGTTCTCGGTGTTGCGTAAGTCGGGAGTGCGTAGGTGCGACCTCTTTATCGCTGTGCGCTCGGTGGAGAACGATAACATCCTCTCGGCAGTTGTCGCCAAGCAGATGGGCGCAAAGAAGGCTATTGCACGTGTCGACAGCAGCGAGTACCTCGAGCCTAACAGCAAGGAGGTCTTCATCGACATGGGCATCGACTATATCTTCTACCCTGAGCAGATCGCCGCACGTGAGGTTATCAACCTTCTCGGCCATACCTCTACCACCGAGTATGTTGAGTTTGCCGGTGGCAAGCTCTCGTTAGTAGCCTTCCGCCTCGAGCTTACATCGCCACTCTTGGGTCAGAATGTCCTTAGCGCCGAGTCTATGGATGAGGATATCGACCACCGCACCGTAGCCATCGTGCGTGGCACGCAGACAATAATCCCGAAGGTGGATGATACCTACGAGGAGGGCGACATCATATACTGCATCGCCCGCCATAACGCCACACAGCGTGTTGTGGAGCTTTCGGGACGTAGCGAGGTGATGATACGCAATATGATGATTCTGGGCGGCTCACGCATCGGCGTACGTATAGCCAAGGAGCTGCAAAACGACGTGGACGTGAAGCTGGTGGACTATAACTCCGATAAGGCCTTCCGCCTCGCCGAGCTACTCGACAAGACACTCATCATCAATGAGGATGGTCGTGATACTGAGGCTATGATTGAGGAGGATATCGCTGGCATGGATGCCTTCGTGGCTGTTACAGGACGTAGCGAGACCAACATCCTCGCAGCAATGCTCGCCAAGCGTATGGGCGTGAAGAAGGTCATCGCCGAGGTTGAGAACATCAACTACATCTCGTTGGCCGAGAGCATTGGCGTGGATACCATCATCAACAAGAAGCTCATCACCGCCTCTAACATCTTCCGCTTCACCATGGCAAACGACGTGCAAGCCGTCAAGTGCCTTACAGGCAGCCAATCCGAGGTTATGGAGTTTATTGTCAAGCCCAACTCCCCAGCTACCAAGGGGCGTATTAAGGATATCGGCCTGCCCGCTGATGTTGTCATCGGCGGTGTGGTGCGTGGCGATAGGGTGTTTATCGCTGTCGACGATACCGAGATTAGTGCCTACGACCGAGTGGTGGTATTCTCAATGCCCGACTCAACGATGCGTGTCGCCGAGTACTTCAACTAAGAAGCTGTTTTGAATTTTATTGAAAGAGTATGTTCGTTGCTACAAGAGATAGTTTCGGCTTCTTTGAGGCTCATTTCGGCAACTTTTCATTTGTGATAATTGGAAATAGTCCACTATTACCTGCATACCCCAAATGAAAATTTACACGAAATTAGCTCT
>JAZNQJ010000007.1:0-8731 GCA_045590115.1 Alistipes sp.
GAGCTACACGCTGCATATGGTACCAATGCTCCTGATGCAGATCCTGAGGATGTTGAGTTTGTAGATAGTGTCTACGAGCGCATCCAGGAGTGTGAGCTGCAGACCATGTTCTACCGATTGTCGCAGGAGTAGTGTTCCGTATCCAATTCTTTTACTATCTTTGTGGCAAAATTGTGAAATATGTCAGTAGAAGCAAAAGATCTTAGAATAGTATTTATGGGTACGCCCGAGTTTGCGTCAACATCGCTACGTAAGCTGGTGGGCGAGGGCTATAACATCGTGGCGGTTGTGACCACCCCCGATAAGCCTGCAGGACGTGGACAGAAGATGCACCTCAGCGATGTGAAGCTTACGGCGCAGGAGTTAGGCCTACCTATTCTTCAGCCTGAGAAGCTACGTGATGAGGAGTTCCTTGCACAGCTTCGCGACCTGCGTCCCGACTTAGGTATCGTCATTGCCTTCCGCATGCTGCCTGAGGTGGTGTGGGCGATGCCACGCTTAGGCACGTTTAATCTGCATGCCTCGCTATTGCCAGAGTATCGTGGTGCAGCACCTATCAATTGGGCAATCATCAATGGCGAGACACGTACAGGTGTGACCACATTCTTGCTTAACCACGAGATAGACAAGGGCGCTATCATCGAGCAGGAGGCCGTAGATATCCTTCCGGAAGATAACATTGGCACGCTCTACGACAAGCTTATGACCATAGGCTCGGAGCTTGTGCTTCGCACTGTAGATAAGCTTGCTACGGGAGAGTATGAGACCATTGAGCAGATGCACATAGATGAGCGTACGCTGAAGCCCGCACCAAAGATCTTTAAGGAGGATGGACGCATAGATTGGAATCGCAAGGGCGTGGATATCATCAATCTCATACGAGGCCTCTCGCCTTACCCCGCAGCGTGGACACCTATATATAAAGATGGTGCTGAGAGCGGCTCGGCTAAGATCTTTAGCGCACACTTTGTGGCCGATGATAAGCATGGAGCATGTGGCGATGTAGTTACTGATGAGCGTACGGCGCTTGGTGTGCGTTGCTCGGATGGCGTGGTGTATGTCGATGAGTTGCAGATGGCAGGTAAGCGTCGTATGGCTATCAAGGATCTGCTTCTTGGGTGGAGGGATGCTGCGGCGTGTCGATTTATGGAATAGGCTTACATCAAGACACTATTATAACAATAACGAGGGCGGTTATCCGTCCTCGTTTCTGTTATTTCTGCTTCTTCCTACGCTTAAACTTTCGGCGAATGCTCTTAATGAGCTTACGTATGCGGCCATCGTACCAATCGGTGTCAAGCAACGATGAGTCGTTGGTAGCCTTGCGTGTGAGGTATATGGCTATCGGCGTGAGCGTGGCTATCGGCAGCCACATGCCGTAGAGCGCCTCCCATGTACCCTCGCTCGACATCTTCTCGCCCGACACGCTGATGATGTAGTAGAATACGAAGAATATCACTGAGATAACTATAGGCATGCCCAAGCCACCCTTACGTATGATAGCGCCAAGAGGTGCGCCAATCATGAAGAATACAAGGATGGAGAATGGCATGGTGAGCATCCTGTGCCACTCGTTCTCGGAGCGGTAGTACTGCGTGATAGCAACCTTCGCACTCTGCTCATCGAAGCTATATGCGCCACGTGACATTCGTGCGGTGGTGTTAGCCTGTGAGAATACCTTGGCTCGCTGACGTATAGGCAGCTTGCTGATAGAGTCGTAAAAGTTAATAGGCACAAAGTGTGTCTTGTCGAAACGCACACTGTCTCCACCAAGTATCGAGCTGTCGCGAGGGAATATACGCTCCTTGAATAGCGGTGCGTAGGATGCGGCTTGACTCTCGGCAATCATGTCTTGTAGCGAGTCGCTAAGCTCCTGAAGGCCTGACATGTTGCGTGTCTTGGACTCAGTGAACTTACGTGACATATCGCTTGTAGCACCCACCTTTGAGATTGGGAATGTACCATCCTGCGTGGTGAAACTATGACGGCGTAGGTTGTTTGTCTCGTACCAGCGCACGTTGCGTGAATGCTCGTACGTATCGCCATTGTATAGTGTTACATAGAGGAAGCTCTTGTCGTCTGAGAGGCTTATATATCCCGAGTCGGCAATGGTTGTTGTCATATCGCCATTGTCGGCACGAGTATCAAATATTATAATATCGGTAAGTAGCTTTGTATGTGGGTCTTGGTGGCCTACGCGTATGCTCATGTCGGGGAGTCCGTTGAAGAACATGCCATCCTGAAACTCCATCTCCTGGCGTTGCTCACGTATGTCGTAGAGTATCTCGTACATGCGCTTGTTTGCATATGGCACAAGGTTGTTGGATATGAAGAAACCGCCTATGGCAATCAACGTCACAAGCACAATGAGAGGCTTTAGGATGCGAGGTAGTGACATTCCTGCCGACTTCATTGCCAATAGCTCAAAGTTCTCGCCAAGGTTACCCATGGCCATGATTGCCGAGAGTAGCATGGCGAGTGGTAGTCCCAGAGGGATCATGTTTGCTGTGGCACAAGCCAATAGCTCGGCGATGGTACTTACCTCCAAGCCCTTACCCGTTAGCTCATCGATATATCGCCACACGAAGTTCATCATCAGCACAAACTGCACGATGAAGAATGTGGCGAGTAGCGGGCCTAAGTATGCCTTGAGTACGAGTAGGTGTATCTTTTTCATCAATTTGCAATTAGTAATTAGCAATTAGAGATTAGTAATTTGAAATTACAACTCCTTTTTATCCTTGTATCCTATGCCTTGCTGCTTTTGCTTTGCAAAGTTAGTAGTTTTACCGTAATAAGCGCAAGGGTAAGGGTAAATATTATGCAACTTCCCGTTGGGAGGTCAAAATTGTAGCTTAGCACAAAGCCTGCGATGTTGCCCACAACACCTATTATGGCCGAGAGTAGGGCTATACGGCTAAAGTCTTTGCTTAGACTATTGGCTATCACCGTTGTGAGTGTGAGTAGCGAGATAAGGAGTATGATGCCCATAACCTTTATTGATAGCACCACCACCAAGGCGATGATTACTGCCATGCAGTATGCCACACCACCTACCGCAATACCCTGGCTACGGGCGTAGTCTTGGTCGAAGGTAAGATACATGATGCGTCGTAGCATGACCACTGCGCCAATGATGATTACGACAGTAAGCACCGCTAAGAGTAGTATGTCGCTATCGTTGACCAGGAGTATGTTGCCGAATAGGTAGCTCGTTAGGTCGGAGGCATAACCCGTGCGTAGCGACATGAAGAATGCGCCGAGTGCCATGCCCAATGCCCACATGATGCCTATGGCAGAGTCTTCACGAAGCTTCACTCGACGTGATGCAAACTCGATACCCAAGGCCGAGAGTGTAGCAAAGAGCATAGCTCCGAGCGTGGGGCTGAAGCCGGCATAGAGTGCAAGACCCAAGCCTCCAAACGAGGCGTGTGTGATGCCGCCACTGAGGAATACCATCCTGCGTGCTACGATGTAGCTGCCCACAACGCCACATGTAATACCCGAGAGTATGCATGCGACAAAGGCACGTTGCAGGAAGTCGTACGATAGTATGTCCGAAATAATAGTCATCCGAAGAGGTATGATACCTATTTATTAGGTATAACGCACAAAGATAGTGCTTTTTTTGAAAAGTGCAATGTTGACATTTGGCGAAAATGTTGTATCTTCGCCCAAAAGTTTAATACTTAGACTATGTCCCAGAAGCGAGTAAGTTTTCATACTTTGGGTTGCAAACTCAATTTCTCGGAGACCTCAACCATAGCACGTGAGTTTGAGCGTGGTGATTATCTGAGGGTTGACCCTACCGCCCAGACCGATGTCGCTGTCATCAATAGCTGCTCGGTTACCGAACATGCCGATAAGAAGTGTCGCAACCTCATACGCAAGATTCATCGCCGTAACCCCAACGCTATAATCGCTGTTACGGGGTGCTATGCCCAGCTTAAGCCTCATGAGATTGCCGCAATCGAGGGCGTAGACGTGGTACTTGGCAACAACGACAAGGGTGACCTCTACCGTCGTGTTGTGGAGTTATCAGCAGAGCGCAATGAGGCAGAGGTTTATGGTTGCTCGTACGACCAGATTAACCGCTTCTTTGCAGCCTACTCCTCGGGAGAGCGCACCCGCTCGTTTCTAAAGGTGCAGGATGGCTGTGACTATAAGTGTGCCTACTGCACGATACACTATGCTCGTGGCTCAAGCCGTAATATCGCCATCGAGAAGCTTGTTGACGAAGCACGAGAGATTGCTGCTGCAGGTCAGCGTGAGATAGTCATTACGGGTGTTAACACCGGTGACTTTGGTCGTACTACAGGCGAGAAGTTTTTCGACTTGCTTAGAGCGTTGGATGGGGTAGAGGGTATCGACCGCTATCGTATTTCAAGCATCGAGCCTAACCTTATTACCGATGAGATTATCGAGTTTTGTGCCTCATCGCCAAAGTTTGTGCCTCACTTCCATATTCCGCTCCAGAGTGGCTCTACACGCATACTTGGCCTTATGCGTCGCCGTTATACTGCAGAGAAATATCGTGAGCGTATAGCCAAGATTCGTGAGCTGATGCCCGATGCCTTCTTAGGTGTCGATGTCATCGTGGGCTTCCCTGGTGAGGGCGAGGAGGAGTTTATGGAGACATACACATTGCTCGAGGAGGTGGGAGCTTCGTTTTTGCATATATTCCCCTTCTCGGAGCGTCCCGGTACCCCTGCTGTAACAATGCCTGGCAAGGTGCAATCAAGCATCGCTACCGAGCGTGTTAGTCGTCTTGAGGAGCTTAGTCATAGACTACATAAGTCATTTGCTGAGAAATATTTAGGTCAAGTGCGTGAGGTGCTGTTCGAGAGTACCGACCGTCAGGGTATGATGTACGGATATACGGATAACTATCTGCGTGTCAAGTGTCGCTACAACACCTCTCTAATTAACCATATTTGTAAAGTACGTCTCGAGGCTATCGATGCCGATGGCGATATTAGCGCCCAAATAGTTGGATAATTGCAACAAAAGTATTACTTTTGTCCGATTATATTTACATTTGACGGGACTAATATGTGGAAACGATTTAAGGCCTTGTTTGCAATTAAGGGTATCGCACGACGTATGCGTGCTGCCTTTTTGAGCATTGCGCTACTGCTTGTATTCGCGGGTGCAACGTCGCTGCTCGAGCTTGAGCGAGTGAGTCACGACACCGAGCAGATTCTCGAGGCAAGCGAGCAGAGTGTCGATGTGGCAGGTCATATGCTCTCGGCGCTTAGCGACCATAACGATGCAATCATCTATATGGCTGTTGTCGGCGATAGCTCGCTGCGCTATCGTGATGCGCTAAGAGGCTCAATGTCGCAGCTTACCGAGATATGTGGTCGTGCAAATGAACTACTCCCCGCAGCCGAGCATGAGGGTCTCAACGATACGCTGGCAATGTATGTCAAACGTCTTAACGATCTTGCTGATGACTACCTTAGTGGTAAGGTGCATGAGCGTGTTAAGCACCACACCATGTTCGATACCATCCCTACTCACTTCTCGCCACGTAGCTGGTATGTCGATGAGTATAAGGTGGAGTATATCAACCTCTCACGTCAGATATCTCGTTATATGACCGACTCGCAGAGTGTGCTTAGCCCTAAGGTTAACCACCTAAGCCACACAGCACGCCGCTCGGTTACTCCTGTGTTCATCTCACTGCTTGTCATGTTCATCGTGGTGATGATGCTCTACTTCTTCCTCAAGAAACTCTACGTTAGGCCTATACTCCGCATCAACCGTAGTCTTGGCGACTACATCACCTATAAGGTGCCTTTCGACAAGGGTATTTCGTGTGGCGATGAGATTGAGGAGCTGCGTGACCGTATTGATACGCTAACATCAAAATTGAATAAGCAGTAGGGTGGCATGAGAGTACATGTTGTCATACGTTATATTGGCATGGTGCTGGTATTCTTGGCGTTGTTCATGCTTGCATCGGCAGGTGTGTCGCTTGTCAACGATCATGACTCAGCGCTCTACCCACTCTTGCTCTCATCCTTCGTAACGGCAATCTTGGGCTTGTTTCCGCTCATCTTTGTGGATCGTGCCGAGGAGATTAAGACTAAAGAGGGTTACGCCATCGTCGTAGGCTCATGGCTTGTTGCTTGCATTGTGGGAATGTTCCCATACTTGGTGTGGGGTGGCGAGTTCTCGTTAGTAAATGCGTGGTTTGAGAGCGTCTCAGGCTTTACCACCACAGGAGCCTCGATACTCAACGACATAGAATTCCTGCCTCGTGGCCTGCTGTTCTGGCGTTCAGCCACAACATGGATTGGAGGTATCGGCGTAGTTATGTTTGCGCTGGTCATCCTGCCATCAATGGGACGTAGCCGTCAGATGCTCTATAATGTGGAGCTATCGACAATCGCCAAAGATAATTTTCACTATCGCTCACGTGAGATTATGCGTATCTTGGTGTTTGTGTATGTGGGTCTTACGCTTGTGACAACACTGCTGTTGAAGCTCTCGGGAATGTGCTGGTTTGATGCTGCCACCCATGCAATGTCGGCATGTGGCACTTCGGGCTTTAGTACCAAGAATGCCTCAGTGGCCTTCTTCGATAATCCTACCATAGAGCTTGTGATGATGGGTGCTATGGCACTGGCGGGTATTCACTTCGGTGTGTTGTATGCTACGCTCACAGGGCGACGTAACAATATCTTCCGCTCTGAGATCGTTCGTGTATACATAGGCATGATGCTTATTGCCTCGATGATTATTGCTGCCAACCTCTTCAGCGATGGTATCTATCCTACGTTTATGGAGTCGTTGCGCCACGCCTCGTTCCAGGTTGTGAGCATCACTACAACATCGGGATTTGCCACTGCAGATACCAACCTATGGCCGTCGTTGGCTATAATCTTGCTGATCTTCTGCTCGGTGGTATGTGGTTGCGCTGGCTCTACATCGGGAGGTATTAAGGTTGATAGATTGGTTATCGCTGCCAAGGTGATTCGCAATCGTGTCAAGCTCCAGCAACACCCTACGGCGGTGATTACAACCAAGACAGATGGTACTGTGCAGGGCGACAATGTACTAAACCTTGTGCTTACCTTTATTGTGGCATATATACTGCTTGCTTTGGCAGGCACAATTGTTTATGCAATGTTTGGTTGCGATATTATGACCTCGTTTACCGCCTCGATAGCATGTATAGGCAACGTGGGTCCAGGCTTTGGCGAGGTAGGATCGTTGGACAACTACTCGCAGCTGCCCACAATCCTCAAGCTCAACTCTACGCTGCTGATGCTTGTGGGACGTTTGGAGATATTTGGATTTATACAACTCTTTTTCTTGCGCTCGTGGCGCTAATTGTTTGATTGATAGAACGAAATAGATATGAACGGAAAGAAGATTATAGTATCACTACTCATCTGTAGCCTCTTTGTCAGTCTCTCGGCATTTGCTCTGAGTGTGGCACAGCGTCCAGGCATCAAGGAGCTTGAGTCTAACAAGGAGTATATGGAACTTAGACGACGTAGCGACCGCCTTACGTTGCGTGCAGACTCTATTAACGGATTGCTTGCTGAGTGCCGTATGCTGATGATTGATGGCGCCGAGAGCGAGAATATCGACTCGTTGCGCAGTGTGATTATCGGCCTTGAGCAGAGAAGCCATGATATATCTGTGGAGCTTGGTAACATTACTCGTCGCATAGGAGCCATTGAGCAGAACTATATCATGGATCAGATAATCAGCAACCAGCAACATGTGGTCATCGGCGAGACTATCGATGACTCGGTGTCGGAGAATACAAATGCTGTTGCTAACCTTGTGGACAACGACTGCTTTAGGCTCAACCTCACTGATGATGACTATGAGGATCTGCTCTTAGCCCAGCGTGAGGAGAGCGAGATGCTACAGCTCTCGGCACGCTATCTCGAGGCATATGAGGAGCTTCGAGGTGTTGCTGAGGAGTATGCCAAGGCCGATAGGGCAAGTGTTGCTGAGCCCTTGTATGCCAAGTATACACAGCTACGTAATGAGCTTGATGATATTAATGAGAGCATGGCGCAGAAGTGGAACCATATCCTCGATGCTAAATATTTTGCTATGGCCTATATCCTTGAGAAGTCGCACCGCTACGACATCATCGATCGTGCCTCGAACAACTATCAGCAGATGCAGTATAACTGTGCCTCGAACGATGGAGTATACTCTTCTGATGCTCTTATGCGCTACGCTTTAGGCCGCCGTACGCTGCTGAGCTACGAGTGGGAGTTTGCTCGTGATATGCGCCTAAAACCTGCTCAGGACTCGTTGCGTGGCGTTATAGATAGCTACAAAGTACCTATGTTCAGCCTCAAGCCTATCGTTCTTCAGAAGATCAACTTTATGGATCTATCGAAGGTTAAGCTTGCCCGTACCAACTACTACGATGATGCCACAAACCCACTCCCAGAGCTTCGTGTGTTCGAGAGTGGTACTATATATCGTATCTTGCTGGGTAAGTATCGCAATAAGCAGACTATGACACTATTCAAGGGTGTTCAGCCAATGTCATTCGAGCGTAATGATGATGGTATGTACTGCTACTATGCAGGTGGTTATGCTACTGAGGCGGAGGCACGTGAGGATATGCAGTTCCTTGAGAGCAAGGGCTTTGCGTCGCTTGAGCTATGTCGCTGGGTAGATGGTGTATATTCAACCATAACTAAGCCTAAGAGTACACCTGCGAAGACCACTACAACCAAGACCACTA
>JAZNQJ010000008.1:0-3332 GCA_045590115.1 Alistipes sp.
AATTAATTAGAACAATAAATTAATATTTAACTCACGAATAGCCCTCTACAGTAGCGTAGAGGCTGTTTTTATATTATATAATAGTATTCTAAGCCAATAAACCATTTTTATCATGTAAAAGAATATAATTGACATTTATATTATATTCACAGAGTAAAAAAAAGAAAATCAGCAAAAAAGTTAAAAAGGTAATGTATTTAAAAAAAAGATATATTACAACTTTTTTATTTATAGATATTGCATATATGATTTTTTTGGTTTATATTTGCATCAGATAAAAGAACATAAAACTCATAGTTTGGATTAAAATTTAAACATTTTGTGTGGGTAAATTTTTTAACGTATTGTTAAACTCATTGAATACACCCTCCACATAATATGCAAACAGAGAGCTACTGAGTCAACAACCCGCTTTTATTAAAGACTTAAATAAATTAAAACAATAAGGTTATGAAACTAAAGTTCTACATCCCTCTGCTACTTGGCTTGTTGTGCTTCACAAATGCTAAGGCTCAGGATGTCGCCGTTAAGACAAACCTACTCTATGATGCTGCGGCAACTGTTAACCTCGGCGTTGAGGTAGGTATTGCTCCCAAGTGGACTCTCGACATCTCTGGAAACCTTAACGCTTGGAACATCGACGAGGATACCAAGTGGCGACACTGGTTGGCGCAGCCTGAGGCTCGCTACTGGTTCTGCGACCGTTTCTCTCGCCACTTTGTAGGCGTTCACGCCATTGGTGGTCAGTACAACATCGCAGGTATCAAAAACAATGTGACGTTCCTCGGCACTCCATTCAAAAACTTCACCGATAGACGCTATCAGGGTTGGGCGGTAGGTGCTGGTGTAGCATATGGCTACGCTTTCATCCTCGGCAAACATTGGAACCTTGAGCTTGAGATTGGTGTTGGTTACGCCTACTTCAACTACGACATCTTCAGCTGTTCGGGATGTGGTCGTAACATAGGTGCTTCGGATCACCACTACTTCGGCCCTACTAAGGCGGCGATTAATTTGGTTTATGTATTTTAAGTATGACTACTACGATGAAACGAATTCTTACAATAATGGCGGCATTGCTAACCGGAGTGTTGGCAGCCGATGCACAGACACTTAATGGTGTGACCGTAGAGAGCTACACCATGGAGCGTAGTGGCAGCTTTGTGATCGTAGACATGGACCTTGACATCTCAAAGCTCGATGTTAAGGGTACTCAGACCGTAGTTCTCACACCACATATCGTGCGTGACACAATCTCTGTAGCACTCAAGTCAGTAGGTGTATATGGTCGTAACCGTCACTTCTACTACCTGCGCAACGAGGATCAGGCACCCACATCGGGCGACGACCTAAGGTATCGTAGCAATAAGCTTCCTGAGCTTGTACACTACCACGCAGTAGTTCCTTTCGAGGAGTGGATGGATGGCTGTCAGCTCATCTTCGAGCGTGAGGATTGTGGTTGCAACAACTCGGAGCTTGGCAAGGAGGGTAACGTGCTTATCGAGCGCTTCCCGCTTGAGCCTTACGATCCCACACTCATATATATACGTCCTGACGCAGAGAAGACCAAGATGCGCTCGTTGTGCGGCAGCGCATTCATCGACTTCCCTGTTAACAAGACCGATATCCGTCCAACATACCGCAACAATACTGCGGAGCTTGCTAAGATTACAGGCACTATCGACTCAGTGAAGGCCGATGCCGACATTACTATCACAGCGATCTCGATTAAGGGTTATGCATCGCCTGAGAGCCCTTATGCAAACAACACACGTTTGGCAAAGGGTCGTACCGAGGCTTTGAAGCGCTATGTTGAGAACCTCTACAAGTTTGACTCTGGCTTCATCACCACATCATACGAGCCTGAGGATTGGGCAGGCCTTGAGCGCTATGTCGAGGCTTCTAACCTTGAGAACAAGGATGCTATCTTGAAGCTTATCCGCTCTGAGGAGCAGCCCGACCGCAAGGAGTGGCTCATCAAGAGCAAGTATGCTGCTGACTACAAGTTCTTACTTGAGAACTGCTACCCTGCACTCCGTCACTCAGACTATGTTATCGAGTACAACGTGCGTCAGTATAGCAAACCTAAGGAGATTGAGCGCATCATGAACACTGCACCTCAGAAGCTCTCGTTGGAGGAGTTCTACATCCTCGCCGAGACCTACGAGTCGGGTAGCGCTGAGCTTAATGAGCTTTGGGAGATTGCCGTACGTATGTTCCCTAACGATGAGATTGCCAACTTCAACGCTGCAAACTCAGCTATGGACAAGGGCGACTACACACGTGCAGCCAAGTATCTCGACAAGGCTGGCGACCGCCCAGAGGTAGACTACTCACGTGGTTGCATCGAAGTACTCAAGGAGGACTACGTAGCATCACTTCCACACCTCGAGCGTGCTAAAGAGCGTGGTATTAAGGAGGCTGAGGCTGTTATCGAGGCGGTAAGCAACCATTGGAAGGTTACGCAGACCAAGAGATAATCACATACCCCACATAGAATAAGGTAACAAAGTAACTAATAACCTAAAAACTCAAAATTATGAAAATTAAGTATTTCGCATTGGCGCTCGCTGCTCTTGGTGTAGTAGCTTGCTCAGAGAAGGTTGATGATGGCGGCAATAACCCACAGGCTGGCATCGGTGGCGGCGACAAGGGCTACCTTGCAATTAACCTTAAGTCTACAGATGACGTTACACGTGCTGACTACGAGGATGGTACTGCTGAGGAGCAGGCAATCTCAAATGCATGTTTCTTCTTCTTCGATGCTGCGGGCAACCCATTCAACGTAAATGCTAATGGCAGCTACTACAACGTTGCTGTAACAGACAATGGTGGTGTTGAGGCTCCAAATATTGAGTCTATGACCGACCCAGTATTGGTTGTTGAGAAGTATAAGGGCGAGTTCCCAGCAAAGGTTGTTGCTGTAGTTAACTACACAGGCACCACAAACCTCTCGTTGAACGACCTTAAGAATACCCTTACTACCGTAGGTCACACCGCTGGCGCACAGTTCATCATGACCAACTCGGCATATGTAGATGGCGCAGGTGAGGTGATTGATGCAACACCACTCTCAATCGAGCATTTCCAGACATCTGCCGATAATGCCAAGCTAAACCCTGTGACTATCTACGTAGAGCGCGTTGTAGCTAAGGTAAATGTTAAGGCTGGCGACACAGCTTTCAACACAAATACTAAGGTAGGCGAGAAGGAGGTATATGCAAAGATTAACGGATGGAACTTGGCAGCTACTCAGGATGAGTCATACTTCGTAAAGAGCGTTGACGCAGCATGGACCGATGCCGAGCTTGGCTTCGTATGGAACGATGCAG
>JAZNQJ010000009.1:0-5240 GCA_045590115.1 Alistipes sp.
ACGTGGCATAAATTAAAAGTTTTTGATAGAGCTGATAGCGGTGTGATTCTCTCACACTCTTTGGGGCTATTGCGCTCCGTTGTTAATAAAAAATGTTGTTGTTTTGTACTACTACTTTTGCTGTTAGTCGTTAATTATTTAACGAGCAACTGCTTGATCTTAGCCTCATCGGCTGGTGAAACGATACCTGAGTAGCAAAGGTTACGCTTACGCTTGTTAGTCTTTTTTGTCAGGATGTGACTGTGATAAGCGTGCTTACGCTTGATCTTACCTGTGCCGGTGAAAGAAAAACGCTTCTTTGCAGCGGCATTTGTTTTCATTTTTGGCATTGTTACAAAAGTTAAATTAGTTAATAATAGCGCGCAAAGTTAAAAAGAATTATTTAAACAGCAAAGAATTTTAAGCTTTAAAACTCCAAAAAACTCCCTTTTGCATACTAAATTCATATAATAAAGGCTGCCGACTATAGTGTCAGCAGCCCTCGTATGCTCTTTTTTATTTGTCTTAGTCCTTGATAACCTTGAGGCGAGCCATCACAGGGAGGTGATCCGAGAACGTAGCGCTCTCATCAGCCGTATAGCTCTTCGACTCGAGACCCTCGCTACGTAGGATATAGTCGATACGTAGCATACCACGCATAGGACGGAAGGTGTATCCGTAGCCGTTACCTGTCTCCACGAAGGTGTCGTAGAGGTTCTCGCTGAGCAGACCATAGACATATGACATAGGTGTGTCGTTGAAATCGCCACACACAATCTGACGATATGGCGTGTTGTCCATGATATAGCGTAGGGTGTCGACATGTGAGGCACGAATTGTTGAGTTATCGGCAATGCGATTTACGATGCTACGCATGCGGTCGCCATCTTGCAGAATCTTGCCACGTGCGATATCCTCAGAGTCATCTGCCGAGATACTCATGGTGTAGAGGTGGTTGTTGAACACACGTATGGTCTCACGACTGAACACAATGTCGCACCACTGCGATGTGCCACGACCCTCGCCAGCGATACTTCCTGAGCGGATGATAGGGTAGCGGCTATAGGTACGTACGGCATACTCGCCACCCTCCTCAGCATCTGATTTGTAGTATTGTCTATAGCTCTTCTCGAAGAGTGTGTCGAGCTTGTTGATGCCACGAGCCTCACGTGGGAACTCCTGAAGGCAGAGGATGTCTGGGAGGTTGCCCTTCTCCAAATACTCCACATAGCCACTCACGTCACGCTTGCCAGCATCATTGTAGAAGCCACGAACGTTGTGTGAAAGGATTGTAAACTCGGTACTCTCCTCAGGCAGCTGCTTCTCGACCATAACGGCGGTGTTGTAGAAGTCGCCAAAGTAGAACATACCGGGAATGAGCAGTACACCGAAGATGAGCGCCATGATCCAGCGGCGCATAACGATCCATAGTAGCGTACACACCACAACCATGATATATAGGATTGGTGTGAACAGTCCCACGATGGTAAATTGGCCAAATAGTGCTGGTGGCACATGTGGCGTGAGGTAGGCGATGATGAGCGCAAGGCTCAGCGAGAATGATATCGCCAAAAGCACAATTGTGAAGAGTGTACCGAAGAACGAACGCTGCTCGCCCTCTTTTGCAGTACTGAATATTCCGTTGTACTGCGAGTTCTCTCTCGATGCCATATAAAGTTAAGTTTTGGTTAGTCCTAATATCTATATCTGCGTCTATCACTATATCTCCACCACGTGAGTAGTAACCATCCCCAGAACATACCTCCGAGGTGGGCAAAGTGGGCTACGTTGTCCATGCTTCCCGACATGCCAAAGAACAGCTCTACAAGACCGTAGATGATTACAAACCACTTGGCTTTCATCGGTATGGGTGGGAATATGAGCATGATTGTTGCGTTGGGGTGAAGCATGCCAAAGGCCAACAGCAGACCAAATACTGCACCTGAGGCACCTACGGTAGGTGTCCACAGATACTGCTGGTAGGCTATAGAGTTTACGGGCAGACGCATAAGGTCGATCTCGGCCATGCCCATCTGCACGAGTGCTGCACCGATACCGCAGACAAAGTAGTAGGTCAGGAAGCGCTTGGTGCCAAGCTCCATCTCAAGACCACGTCCAAACATCCATAGTGCGAACATGTTGAAGAATAGGTGCGAGAAGTTGCCATGCATAAACATATATGTTACAGGCTGCCACACCTCGAACCAAGGACTCTCATAGGGGAACAACGCAAATAGCTCGTAGATGCGATTCTCATCCAAGAGCATCATCGCCAAGAAGACTACGCAGTTGGCAATAAGCAGGTTAAGCACCGCAGGGGGTGTTTGTGTCTGGTATCGATTCATTGTTTATACTTTGTTCTAATTCTTAGTCAGTTTCGAGCGTAGCTCCTCGAGCGTAATTTCTGCCATGATGGGGGCTCCTGAGGGTGTGAAACTACGATTTTCACACTTCTCGAATGTGCGTATCAGCTCCTCAATCTCTCCTGAGCGTAGCGAATGACCATATCCCGCACTGCCACGTCGTGCCATAAGCTCGGCAAGACGCCTACGCTCCTCATCAAGCGGTAGCTGTCCATCGTCAATGCCATGTAGCAGCTCGTAGAGTAGCTCATCAAGTGGTGTCGCTATATCTATGACAGCCGGGCGACCAACCACAGAGATATGTCCTGAGCCACGATACTCCACCTCGAAGCCCAAGGCTGCAAACTCTGTTGCATGGCTCTCCATAAGCGTATACTCCTCCTCGGATAGTGTCAGCTCCTCGGCAAAGAACATTCGCTGTGAGGGTACTGCGCCACAGGTTGTTGAGGCGAGGATATTTTCAAAGAGTATTCGCTCACGCACTCGGCGTAGGCTTAGCACCACGCAGCGTGGGCCATACATGGCAATGGCATAACCACCACCTATGTTCATAACATCACCAAAGGTAATACTATTGCTACCAATGCTCGACTCAACGTAGTCAAACGTGCCTTGCTCGCCATCCTCATCGATATACTCCACAATGCTGCTAAGGTTAGAATTTGACGAGTGAATAGTGTAGCACTCGTCGCTATCACTCAGTGACTTAGGAGTATGTGACGTAGCCTGAGGCATAGGGTCGTCGTATGGCACGTCGAAGCCTGTAAATGGTATGTCGGGCATAGTTGCCGTAGGGTCGATATACTCCTCCTTGAAGGGGTTATAGCGACTATTAGAGCCAATCTTAGGTTCGTGATATACTGTCTGTTGGTTGGTGTATGTGGGTATCTCAAGACGGTTATCGGCCGAGAAGTCCATCATAGGCACAGCACCTGTCTTTGCCAATGTCTCACGTACTGCAGCCTGCAGTATTTGGAGTATAACATCGGTATCGGCAAACTTTACTGTAGTCTTTTGTGGGTGTACGTTGACATCGACGCGCTCGGGGTCTACCGTAATATATATAAAGTATGAGGGCATGCACCCCTCAGGTATCAGCTTCTCGTAGGCACGTATTATGGTGCGTTGCATGGTCTGCGAGTAGAAGTAGCGACCATTGACAAAGAGATACTGCTCGTTGTTGCGCTTCTTTGCCGCTGCGGGGCGACCGATATAACCCTCGATACGCACCACCGAGGTGTCTACCTCCAAATCCAGGAGGTTGGCCTTGATGTGCTTGCCCACGATGTCAACGATACGGCCGGCACGATTTGTAGGCTTAAGGGAGTATACTATGCCATCGTTCTGGCGCAGCTCAAACTCCACCTCAGGGTTGCATAGTGCCACACGCTGAAACTCACTCTTAATCTGAGATGTAAGACGTGAGTTGTCGCCATCGATAAACTTACGACGTGATGGCACGTTGTAGAAGAGGTTACGCACCAGGAATTGGGTACCTGCCGCACAGGCTACAGGTGTCTGCGAGCGGAACTCGCCACCAGAGATAAGTGTCGATGTGCCAAGTTCATCATCGTGCTGACGTGTGCGTAGCTCCACCTCGCTTACAGCAGCAATCGAGGCAAGAGCCTCGCCTCGGAAACCAAAGGTGTGTAGCTTGTATACATCTTCGATTGATGATATCTTAGATGTTGCGTGGCGGTCAAAGGCCATGCGGGCATCAATTGCCGACATTCCGCAGCCATCGTCAATGATTTGTATAAGCTCCTTACCGCCATTTCGGAAGTTCACCTTCACGCACTTCGCCCCTGCGTCGATCGAATTCTCCATCATCTCCTTGACGACATTCGATGGCGCATTGACAACCTCACCAGCGGCAATCTGGTTGGCTACAATCTCGGGTAGAAGTTTTATGCGGTTCATCCTACTGTGGGGTTAATCGTTTGGTATTATCGTAATCTTCTTGTGTCGCCACTCCGACTCCTCAAGCTCCTTGAGTGTCTCCTCGTTGTTCAGTGTCTCGATACCCTCGATAACTGAAGGGTCGATACTCTCATTAATCACAAAGTCAAGCGGTGTTACAACCCTCTCGCTATTCTCAGCTTCAACTTTACTAACACCCTGTGCTGCAGCCTCCTTCTCCTCGTTAGCCATCATGATAAAGTCCATGATGCGGGGCAGAAGCCACAGTATGCCGAGGGCTATTACTGCGGTGATGATAACAAGGCCACGAAGCTTCGAGCCGCCAGCGCTACGCTCCGACTCACGCACAGCATTACGTGCCTCACGCTGTGTGCGCACATATTTGCCAGGGGTATATGCCTCGCCATCAGTCTCGCTCGATGTGCCATGCAGAATCTTACGACGCAGGTTACGCTCCTCCTTTACGGGGTCGTAGTAGCGAGGAAAGTAGGTAAACTGTCTCGGCTTTGTCTTTGGTGGTCGGAATATTGACATATCTCAAACGATTTATTATCTAAAGAAGTTCTTCATGCGCTCAAAGATGTTCTGGTTCTCAACACCTGAAGCACGCTTGAAATTAGGCTGCTCCGAGAGTTTCTCGACCAGCTGACGCTCCTCCTTTGTAAGCTCATCGGGGATGGTGATGTCTACCACCACCATGATATCGCCACGACCATAGCCATTCACATCGGGCAGACCCTTGCCACGTAGGCGAAGCACCTTACCGGCATGTGTTCCTGGGGCAATCTTGATGCGTGCCTTACCATCGATTGTAGGCACCTCCACCTCGCCGCCGAGAATAGCTGTGGTTACCGTAATGTTCATGTTGTGGATAAGGTCGTTGCCATCACGCACAAGCTGTGGGTTATGCTCCTCCTCGATGACAACAAGCAGGTCGCCACTCACGCCACCCTGACGTGCAGCATTACCCTTGCCACG
>JAZNQJ010000010.1:0-5966 GCA_045590115.1 Alistipes sp.
GGTAGTGAGTAGAGTAATCAACCATAGTCTGGAGCTTACGGCCTGACTGTCCGAGAAGATCCTTGCGGATGATAACGAAGGTAACACCAGCGGGGCCTACGTTCTTCTGAGCACCACCATAGATCATACCATACTTCTTGATGTCGATAGGACGAGACATGATGTCTGATGACATATCAGCAACAAGAGTTACAGGTGAGTCGATATCCTCGTGAATCTCAGTACCGTAGATAGTGTTGTTAGTAGTGATGTGGAAGTTGTCAGCATCAGCTGGGATAGTGTAGTTCTTTGGGATGTAGCTGTAGGTCTTGTCCTCAGAAGAAGCAACAACCTCTACCTCGCCGTAGAACTTAGCCTCCTTAACAGCCTTCTTAGCCCAAACACCTGTCTGCAAGTAAGCAGCCTTAGTCTTAAGAAGGTTAGCAGGAACCTGGAAGAACTGAGTAGATGCACCACCGCCTACGAAGAATACAGCGTAGTCATCTGGAATGTTGAGAAGGTCACGCCAAAGCTGCTCTACCTCAGCCATTACGCGCTCCCAACCTGGAGTACGGTGTGAAATCTCAAGGATGCCGATACCGGTGTTATCGAAATCGCGAATAGCCTCGATAGCAGCCTCTACAGCCTGACGTGGAAGTACGCATGGTCCAGCGTTAAAATTGTGTTTCATAAGTTTTAAGTGTTTTTATTAAGTTTGTATTGGTAAATAAAATCCTATTTCTCTATCTCTGTGCAACTTACACCTAATCGCCATGAGGCGACACATATATAGTCACACAAAGATAGTAACTTTTTTGCTCTTTCCAAAATTAAGTGCAACTTTTTATTACAATCTACGTGCGCCATCCGAGATTACCACAGCATAGACCTTAGGTTCGTGGCCATATTTTTCGGCAAAACGACGCTTGGCAGTAGCGATAAACTCATCATAAAGCTCGCTCTTAACAAGGTTGATGGTGCAGCCACCAAAGCCACCACCCATGATACGTGAGCCAGCTACGCCACACTCCTCGGCAACGGTAGCCAAGAAGTCAAGCTCCTCGCACGATACCTCGTAATCCTTAGACATACCCCAATGAGTCTCATACATGCGCTTACCTACAGTCTCATAGTCGTCACGCTTGAGTGCCTCGCACACATCGAGGACACGCTGCTCCTCACCAATGACATAGCGGGCTCGTTTGTAGTCCTCCTCCGAAATCTTATCCTTAATAGCCTCAAGCTGCTCCATTGTAGCACCTCGCAGGAACTCCTGACCAAGAGCCGCTGCTACCCTCTCGCACGATGCACGACGGTCGTTGTATGGCGAGCCGACAAGCTCATGCTTAACCACAGAGTCGAGCAAGACAAGCTTATATCCATGCTGCTCAGGATCGAATGGAAAGTACTCAAACTCCATAGAGCGGCAGTCAAGACGCATAAGGTGTCCCGCCTTGCCAAATACCGAGGCAAACTGATCCATGATACCGCACTTCACGCCACAGTAGTTATGCTCCGTAGATTGGCCTATACGTGCAAGCTCAAAGCGGTCAATACCCAACCCGAACAGCTCATTAAGGGCGTTGGCAAATGTAGACTCAAGGGCTGCCGATGACGACATACCTGCGCCAAGAGGCACATCGCCTGAGAATGCAGTGTCGAAACCAGCAATCTTACCGCCACGCTTCTGAATCTCACGACATACGCCGAAGATATATCTTGCCCAGCTGGCAGTGGGAGCATCCTCCTCACGAAGGCCGAACTCCGCATAGTCGTCGAGGTCTACTGAGTAGGCACGCACCCTATCGCTGCCATTAAGTTTAATCTCTGCCACCATACCCTTGTCAATAGCGCCAGGGAACACAAAGCCACCGTTGTAGTCGGTATGCTCGCCAATAAGGTTGATACGACCTGGCGATGTAAACATCTCGCCCGAAGCGCCAAACTTTTCACTAAACTTTTGGTTGATAAGCATTAGGTCCATAATATATAATGTTTTATGTTGTGACATACGTATTATCCCAACAAAGTTAGGCAATAAATTCGATTCGTGCAACACCTTTAGCCATATTTTCACTATCTTTGGCATCGGTTTTTAACACTTGATATAATGGAACGACGTGATAAAGTATTCAGCTGGCTCGATGAGCATGGCATAAGCTACTCGTGGTACGAACACCCCGAGGCACCCACCATTGAGATTGCCCGAGAGTATTGGCGCAAGGATGGCTCTAAACACTGCAAGAACCTCTTCTTCCGCAACCATAAGGGTAACCGCCACTACCTCGTTGTCTTTGACTCGGAGCAGTCAATGGCCATCCACGACCTCGAACATATCCTACACCAGGGCAAACTCTCGTTTGCCTCGCCCGAGCGCATGCTCAAGTGGTTGGGACTCTCGCCAGGCTCTGTGTCGCCCTTTGGCCTTATAAATGACACCGAGAACCATGTACACCTATTCCTCGACGAGAGCCTTCAACAACAGGAGTCGCTTAGCTTCCACCCTAACGACAACCGCTTTACGGTAGTAATCTCCCGTAAGGAGTTCGAGCGCTACCTCCAGCTCGTAGGGAATACGTATGAGTATATAAAGTTGTATTAGTGAGGATAAGGGAGATTAAGGAGATTAAGGAGATTAGCACTCAGACAATCAGGTCAAATCGCAGAAACATTTCTTGTCAGAAGGATGCCGAGTGCTACACTCGGCAAAAATGCCACCGATGGGTAGTACTTGGCGTACGTCCCATTGGTGGCATTTTTTGTTAGGGGCCGCAATCGACTCCTTATCACAAGAAATTATTTGTTTTTGAGCAAATCACGAATCTCAGTAAGCAACAACTCCTCCTTTGTTGGCTCTGGTTCGGGAGCTGGAGCTGGCTCTGGAGCGGGTGCTGCCTCCTCCTCTTTCTTGCGGATGTTAGAGAGCTTGTTGATAAGCTTAATCATCACAAATACGCTGATAGCGATGATTAGGAAGTCGATGACCTGCTGGATGAAGGCACCATACTTCCACACAACCTCAGCAACGGCAGGAGTGGTCTCGGTAGCCTCAACACCCTTCTGGATAACAACGCTCAAATCCTTAAAGTCTACACCACCGGTAATCACACCGATAGGAGGCATGATGATGTCGTTAACCAACGATGTTACAATCTTACCAAATGCACCACCGATGATAACACCGACAGCCATATCAACGACATTACCCTTAAGAGCGAATGTCTTAAACTCTTGCAAAAGTCCCATAATTGTTTAGTGTTTAGTTAGTCGTTTGAAAAAAATTATAATGCAAATGTAACGATTTTATCCTAAACTTGCAACACCACGCCCTAAAAAAGAGGAGGCGAATGGCAACCAAACCATCCATCCCCCTCAGCAACCGAGCTGACTCGGCAATCAAACTTTATACTTAACTATGCATATGGAAGGAATTGCATCACACGACTTGCTACTCATAGAGTATCACTTCGTCGACCTCGACAACCCAATCGAAGAGGTCGGAGGCGCACTGTCGTTGCAGTTGCTCAATCTTGGAGTTTGACGTGGTGTCGGCCATCACAGCATTGAAGAAGTCGCCTACCGACGCAAAGTTGTTGTCCACCCTGCGGGCAAAACACTCATAAAAGGCACGCTGCGCCTGACGGTCGAGGTTTGATGGGAGAATACCCTCGGCGACAAGCTCACGATAGGGGTAAATCTTGCGCATGTTATGAGCATTGGCAGCAAGTTCGCTTACGATGGTAGAGACCACATATACCTCCACAGTATCGCCACGACCAGGAAGCTCGATAAACGTGGTGTAGACAGGGTAATCGACCTCGATAGCATCTACAACATCGTTGGAGAAGAGGTCAAACTCGGCCTGCTCAAGGTTGTCGAGGTATACCATATCACGATAGGCACGCACTTCATCACGCACCGAACGACGCTCCTTCTCGCTCCAACGCTGGGCAGTCGAGCAACTAACAACGCCTACAACCGAGGCGAAAGCCGTAATGGCCAAAAGTATCCGTTTCATCCTAAATTATATTTTTTGGTTTGCATCATCCCGAGCAACTCCTGTGCCACGATTCATCGTATGGCGATTATAGAGCGAAGTGATATATACCGTAAGCACCGGAAACATCGCCGTACCCAACACAGGCAGCAGCACACATATGGTCTTGCCGATGGCCGTTACGGGGAAAATCTCGGCACCTACAGTCGTAAGATTCATTGCCGCCCACCATAGCGCATCGCCGAAGTTGCGCACATCGCTGTTTACGGGAGCTTCGTACTCGTAGAAGAGCAACGATGCAAAGTAGGTACATAGCAACACCGTAGCTACATATGCCCACAGCAGACGTGATGCACGGCTCTCGATGAGCCACCTGAGGGTAATGAACAACGCCATGACAGCACGTAGCAGCACTACCCCACTAAGCACCATTGTCGCCAGGTGATTAGGCTCTACGCCCGAGAGGCTGAGTATGGTGTGGTAAGGCACCGAGAGAATAAGCATCGGGAAGTTGCGAGCAAAAAACCTGAGGCGATTATCGCTTGAGTAGATAAGCATACTGAAGTCCGTAAGGAAGATTATGCAGACTACGAACATCGCCCACGAGTATAACTCCGAGAACTGGGCAAACTCCCGAGAGTAAAGCACCTCGACCGAGAGCGATGCAAGCAGCAGAACGCTGGCAACGAGCGTGAGGATATTTATCGTTCTAAGCCACATAATTATTGCAGAATAAAAATACAACATTCGTGCCTGAAAAGAGAAAAAATAGGGGGGGGGTAATTCTTGGTTATATAAAATATAATAGGTATATTTGCGCCCGAATATATCCGAATAGTAACAATACAACAAATAATACTAACTACACTATGAAGCGATTATTTACTTTTATGTTCGCTCTTATGGGTCTACTTGCATTTGTAGGCTGCGAGGGCGAGGAGGGCGTTGGTGGTGGCCTTACTATCACCTCCCCTACGGAGGTAACCACCGGCAAGTATGCCGCTGAGTTTATGATTGAGTACTCTGCGGAGAGTGAGGCAGAGGTTACCCTATCGTCGGAGTGGCTACGTGTTCGTAATCACAACACAGGCATTGTAGACGGCATGGTCAAGGGCAAAATCTTCGTTCAGACCGAGGACAACACCACAGGCGGCACACGTATGGCGGCTGTGACTTTGGCCGTAGGTGCTGAGCGTGCTACGGTAGTTGTCAACCAGCTTGGCGTAGCTGAGGAGGCGACCATCACCATCACATCAGCCGAGACGATTGATGTTAAGCGTGCAGGCTGCAAGGCGGTTATCGAGTACACCATCCAGGGCAAGAACCCCGACGACTATGTCTATGTAAAGAGCGATGCCGACTGGATCTACTCTATGGACACCATGGATGATGGCCAGATTGAGCTTGGCATTGCCACAAACACCACAGGCAAGGCTCGTGAGACTAAGGTGACCATAGGCTATGGCTCATCAACAGCATCAGCCACACTACGTCAGGCAGGCGATGGCGAAATGATGTTTGAGGCACCTATCCTCTATGGTGAGTATCTTGGCGATGCGCTAACACCCGGCGTGGGCAACTACTGGTTCTTCCTCACCGATCGTGGCTTCAACTCTGAGGGTAGCTCACTGCCTAACGCCACATATTACCGCATCGACGCATATGGCCCTGTATCTACCGACGTAGATTACATCAAGATTCCTAAGGGTACATATACCTTCGACCCAAAGAACACATATGCCGAGTGGACATTCACTGCAGAGTACAGCGGCTATTGGGTGACAGATAAGGAGGGCCGTCGTGGCGACATCGCCCCATTCGAGGAGGGTACACTCGTTGTCGAGGATGGCAAGATTACTCTTACGGTAAAGGTTGATGGCGAGACTCACACTGCCATATATGAGGGCAACGCAACACTCTCAGATAGCCGTGGCGAGGTAACCGTATACTCTACGCTCGATGGCGACTACGAGGCAGACCTCTCTGATCA
>JAZNQJ010000011.1:0-6086 GCA_045590115.1 Alistipes sp.
TGGAGTGCTTGTTCACCGCTACTGAGGAGACAGGCATGGATGGTGCTTTCGGCCTCAAGGGTGGCATGCTCAAGGGCGACATCTTGCTAAACCTTGACTCAGAGACTGAGGGCGAGTTGTACGTAGGTTGCGCTGGTGGTATGGATGTAAATGTTACGTTCAACTATCGTGAGCAGCCTTTGGAGGGTAAGTTCGCAGCCTTCAAGGTTACTGTCAAGGGCCTTAAGGGTGGTCACTCAGGTATTCAGATTGGCACACAGCGTGCTAATGCCAACAAGGTGCTTTTCCGCCTGTTGCGCCAGGAGACCGAGTCTTACGGCTTGGAGCTTGCCGCTGTTGAGGGTGGTAATATGCGTAATGCCATCCCACGTGAGGCATGGGCAGTAGTGGTAGTACGTGAGGCAGAGAAGGATATCTTCCTATCTAACGTGAAGTCTTACGAGCAGGTAATCATCAAGGAGTTTGAGGGTATCGAGGACTCTATCCAAATCTTTGCTGAGGAGGTTGAGTGTCCTAAGGCTATCATCCCACACCTCGAGTCACACTCATTGATTCGTGCCGTATGTGGCTGTCCTAACGGCGTTCAGCGCATGTCTATAGCTATGGAGGGTCTTGTGCAGACCTCTTCTAACCTCGCTATCGTGGTTTCGGATGGTACTACTATCAAGGTACAGTGCTTGTTGCGCTCATCGGTAGATACCGAGAAGGGCGAGTTGGCAGGTGCTATCTCATCAGTATTCGAGCTTGCAGGTGCCGATGTTGAGCTTACAGGCTCATATAGCGGCTGGAACCCTAACATGAAGTCGCCAATCCTGCACACCATGCTCGAGTCTTACGAGAAGCTCTATGGCGTTAAGCCAGCCGTTACAGCTATCCACGCAGGCTTGGAGTGCGGCATCATCGGTGCTAAGTATCCCGGTATGGATATGATCTCGTTTGGCCCTACCATCTGCTACCCACACTCTCCAGATGAGAAGGTTAACATCGCATCGGTAGAGAAGTTCTACGACTTCTTGCTCAACACATTGCGTAACGCACCTCGCAAGTAAACAATAAGGGCCAAAGCTATGAACCATCAGGTTGTAGATAATCCTACGGTCAGCTCTGGCGTTAAGTGGTTTGTCATCGTGAACCCCATATCCGGCTCGGGTAAGGGGCTCGACGACTTTCCTCTTATTTCCAAGCTGCTACGTGATAACGACATACGTTCGGAGGCTGTGTTCACCGAGCATAAGCACCATGCCACCGAGCTTACGGTGTCGGCCATCAACTCAGGCTACCGCCATATTATTGTCATTGGTGGCGATGGCACACTGCACGAAGTTATCAACGGCCTCTTTATACAGAAGGTCGTAGAGCCTGAGGCTGTTACCATTGGTGTTATTGCCGTAGGTACGGGCAACGACTGGATACGTATGTATGGCATCCCCAAGCGTTACTCGGAGGCTATACGTGCCATTAAGGAGGGTTACACCTTCCTGCAGGATGTCGCCTCGGTGGAGTATGAGGAGTCACGCTACCGCCAGGTGCGCTATATGGCCAATGTTGCGGGCTTGGGCTTCGATGCTGCGGTCATCGAGCGAGGCATGCAGATGCGCTCAAAGGGTGCTAAGGGACGCAGCCTCTATATACGTGCGTTGATAAATACCTTCTTTAGGTATAAGCCTACGGGCGTTAAGATATGGATTGACGATAGGTTGATATATAACAACCTCTTGTTTAGCATTGCTATAGGTGTGGGTAAGTATAACGGTGGCGGTATTCAGCAGCTCCCTGAGGCTGTTGCTGACGACGGCTTGCTGGATATCACGATTATCCGCCCATTGCACTGGTGGAACATACTCTTCCGTCTTAGTCGCTTCTTCAATGGTAATATCTATACCATTGGTCATGTGCTTCATGCTCAGGGTCGAAAGATTCGTATCGAGTCCTCGCCCGAGAGTATGCTTGAGATTGATGGCGAGCTATTTGGCGTTACGCCTGTGGAGCTTAACAACGTACACCGCAAGGTGCGTGTTATTGTCAATCGCTCGTTTTTAACACCTCCGCTAACAGCTAACAACCTATAGCTATATCCCCGACCTCAGCGCCAACAAAGGCAATGAGGTCGTTTGGGTTTATGGCAATCTGCAGACCACGCACACCGGCACTTATGTAGATACGCTCATGCTCCAATGCCGATGAGTGAAAGTAGGTGGGCAGAGCTTTCTTCATGCCTATGGGCGAGCATCCGCCACGAATATACCCTGTGGCGGGTAGCAGCTCCTTCATGGCTAACATCTCGGCCTTTTTGTTTCCTGATATACGTGCAGCAGCCTTGAGGTCTACCTCCATATCGCCTGGTATCACGCATACGAACAAACCTTGTCGGTCGCCACGCAATACTAAGGTCTTAAATACTGTGGCGATATCCTCGCCTAACTCCTCAGCAACATGTGTTGCTGCGAGGTTGCTCTCATCTACGGTGTAGGGTACGAGCGTGTACTCAATCTTCGCTCTGTCGAGCAATCTTGCGGCGTTTGTCTTCTCTATGCGCTTGGCCATACTCTTTTTTCGACTTTTAGAAGCTGTTTGAATTTTATTTCGAGATTATTTGAGAGCTAATTTCGTGTAAATTTTCATTTGGGGTATGCTGGTAATAGTGGACTATTTCCAATTATCACAAATGAAAAGTTACCGAAATGAGCCTCAAAAAAGTCGAAACTATCTTTTGCAGCAACGAACATACTCTTTCAATAAAATTCAAAACAGCTTCTTAGATGATACAAAGGTAGCAAATTTTCGTTAACTTTGTGCCATGAGTTACGCATTAATCACAGGAGCCTCGTCGGGCATTGGCCGATGCTATGCAACAGAACTTGCACAGCGTGGCTACGACATCATCGCCGTAAGCAACCAGCCTCAGGAGCTGGAGACTACGGTTGCCGAGCTTCGTGCCAACTATGGTGTCGAGGCTCATGCGCTATCTATCGACCTTACGGGCGAGGATGCAGCCCTTGAAGTGTATCGCTATACTCGTGACAAGGGCTTAGACGTAGAGATACTCATCTGCAATGCTGGCATGTTGCTCTTCTCTACGCTTGTTAACACCGACCCTCAACGCCTGCAGAAGATTATCTCGCTGCACTGCACCACCACAACACTTTTATGCCGCTACTTCGGGGAGCATTTCAAACAACAAGGTCGTGGTCGCATACTCCTTATGTCAAGCTCTACGGCATGGCTGCCCTATCCTACGATATCGCACTATAGCGCCACCAAGTCATACCTCAAGAGCTTCGGCTCGGCACTATGGTACGAGCTACACCGCTATGGCGTTAGCGTCACGCTGGTGTTCCCTGGCGCTGTGGATACTCCGCTCTATAACCTTAGCGATAAGCTGCGCCGTAGGTTTGTGGCGTTGGGTGTTATGATGCGCCCCGAGAGCATTGCACACAGGGGCCTTAGGGCTATGTTTCGTGGTCGGAGACGTGTGACACCGGGACTCTTTACCAAGTTTGTTGTAGCCATCTGCGCCATCCTCCCAGCACGCCTGCTCGATCTGTTCCTGCTGCTTCCGCCAATCAAGCGACTGCTCGAGAGGGTGTGATATTAGTTGTCAGAGGGGGGGTAATGAGTTTCGATGTAATCACAGTAACTCATCTCTAACAACTCTCAACTCCTCGTTGAACAAAACTCAGCAATCGTTTATTATCGAGCGTTTTGTTTTGAAGATTATCTCAAATATATTACTTTTGTGAGTATGAACCTACGTAGCGCATTTAGAAATATATGGTTGGGCGAGAATATGCTCTACGCCTGCGTGTGGGCTGCCATATACCTTATCCCATTTATGAATGCCCACCTTATGTCGGAGGATGCTATCGACTTCGACAAGGTTATCATATCGTGGGTTAAGATTACTCCATACTTCTTCATCTTCTTGGTACACAACTACTCGCTTATACCTCTTCTGATGCGCAATAGGTATGTGTGGTATATTGTGCTACTGCTACTACTCGTGGCAACGGTGTTTGGTACTATCGAGATTCTTGACTTCCGCTATTGGCAGAGTAATGTCGACCTTAGGGACAAGGCCTCGCTTACGGAGCTGGCGTGGTATTGGAATGTGCTGTTTGGTATCCTTATGGCGGGTGCTAACTCTATGATTAAGCTCTACTACCAGGCCATCATCACCGAGCAGAATATGGCGAAACTGCAGAAGGAGAACATTGAGATTCAGATGCAGTATCTGAAATATCAGATTAACCCACACTTCCTGATGAATACGCTCAACAACATCCACGCTATGATTGACTTTGATAGCGAGATGGCACGTAAGAGCGTCATGGACCTTTCACGCATGATGCGTCATGTGTTGTACGACTCTGGCGAGAGCCATACAACGCTGGACAAGGAGGTGGAGTTTATCATCAACTACATCGAGCTTATGCGCATACGCTTCGCCGACGATGTGGACATTAACTTCACACACCCCGACATGAACATCTGCCGTAGGGTATCGCTACCACCGCTACTGCTTATCGTGCTTATTGAGAATGCATTCAAACATGGTATCAGCTATAATAAGGAGTCGTGTATCCATATCAATATCTATGTTGATAATGATGAACTTACATGTGTTGTGGCCAATAGCCGCCACTTCTCCAGCTCTACGGAGCATAGTGGCATCGGCCTAAACAACATTACCAAGCGTCTCGACCTATTGTTTGACAACCGCTATCAGCTTGAGAAGGATGATGGCGACCAACGTAGATATATCGTAAAACTTGTAATCCCTGTAACACATTAGCATATGGTAAGATGTATTGCAATAGATGACGAGCCATTGGCTCTGCGTCAGATTCGTAGCTATATTGAGCGCACCGAGCAACTACAGCTTGTGGCCACATGTCGTAGTGCCGCCGAGGCTCAGGAGGTACTTTCAAGAGAGAGTGTCGACCTCATTTTCGTGGATATCAACATGCCCGACATGAATGGTCTTGAGTTTGTGCGTAGCCTCACCTCGGGTCACTATATAGTATTCACTACGGCACACTCGGAGTTTGCCCTCGAGGGCTTTAAGCTCAATGCCATAGACTACCTTATGAAGCCCTTCAGCTACGATGAGTTTATGAAGGCCTCGCAGAAGGCTATCTCGCTTGTCGACCTTGTCGAGAGGTGTCATGCAGCTGAGAGCGTCATAGCTCAGAACGAGGCTGAGAGTGCCGATCAAGGCTCTATATCGGTCAAGGCAGACTACAAGACACAGATTGTTAAGATTGCCGATATCGTCTATCTCGAGAGTGCTGGCGAGTATGTGCGCCTACATATCGAGGGTGCGCCAACAATCACCACGCTCTTTAGGCTTAAGAATATGGAGACTTCGTTGCCTGCAAACCTCTTCTTGCGTGTGCATCGCTCCTATATCGTAAACCTCAAGCGCATATCGAGCTATACTAAGGGACGTATCTTCCTCGACAATGGCGAGTATATCCCCTTGGGCGAGAACTATAAGGAGCGCTTCTTCGAGCATTTCAAGGCGTAGACAAGCATATTTTGGCCGAGACTACTCTTGCCTTAATTAAAGATTTATCGCTTCCGATTGCCAATCTAACATATATTGTGTATATTTGCCGCCGAATACTAACCCTTTAGACATAAATCATGAATTTTGATTGGCTAAAAACCGTTATTATGGGTAGTGGCGATGCGGCACATCCGTCGATTGCTCACACCATATTTATCCTTGCGCTGGTCATTGCCTCAGGTATTGCCCTCAGCAGGATTAAGATTAAGGGTGTGTCGTTTGGTATGACATGGATTCTGTTCACCGGTATCGTTGCAGGTCACTTCCTCGATGCTGGCTCTATCCACCACGACACACTGCACTTTATCAAAGAGTTTGGTCTTATACTCTTTGTCTTCTTCATCGGTCTTCAGGTGGGTCCTGGCTTCTTCTCATCGCTCAAGAGCGGTGGTATCAAGCTCATCCTGCTCGCCGCCTCGGTGATTCTGCTTGGCGCTGTGACCACCTATGTCATCCACCTTGTCACAGGCGAGCCACTGCCTACGATGGTGGGTGTCATGTCGGGTGCGGTGACCAA
>JAZNQJ010000012.1:0-9873 GCA_045590115.1 Alistipes sp.
GATGGCAGCTATCCGCAAGGCTACGGGCTGCGAGGCGTTGGAGGCTATGAAGCAGATGATTAACGAGGATTCGTTGAAGGTGCTTACAGAGTGCTACGTCGAGAAGTTCTTGGCCGATGCTAAGCCTTACGACTACCTGCAGTTCCAGCGTATCGGCTACTTCAACGTAGATAAAGAGTCTACGCCTGAGAAGCTCGTGTTCAACCGTACGGTAACATTGAAGGATACGTGGGCTAAGCTAAATAAATAGTCTGAGAGCGTATAAAAAGGCGAACTTCTGCGTTACGCTTGAGTGCGAAATCCTCACATACGCCAAGTATGCTGCGGTTTCTTACTCTTCGCAAGCCTTGAATTTCATCCTTTTTATCCACTCTCTGGAGTGCGCACAGAGGCGAACTTAGGTGTTACGTTTGAGTGCGAAATCCTCACACACACTTAGAGTGCTGACCTTACTGAGGTCGGCACTCTTTTTATAGCCCCAATATCATATCATAATTTCCCATCGCAAAACTTGTTTGTTTGACCTAAATTTTATACCTTTGTACTACAATCATTTTCATAAGACAATAATACACTGAAAATATGAGACTTATTTCTAACATTTGTCGCACTGTGTGTGCGATGTCGCTACTTTTCGTAGTGGGCTGTGTCGATGAAAACTACCGTATCGACCAGGTAGATACCGAGGTGACAATAGCCAGCGGAACTACAACACTTCCTCTTGGTAGCCTCGACCGTACGACCTTAAATGATTTTCTAAATGATACTGAGGGCTTGGATACTCTGCTTACCGAGAAAGATGGTCGCTATGTGTTAGGTATTAGCGACAATGGTGTCTACAACGTAGGTGGCATTGAGCATGTTGTAAAGATTCCTGAGGTGAGTGGTAACTTCGAGGTCGATTATCCTAAGTTTGGCCTTACCGACCACGTTCAGAAGGTGAATGAATACTTTGATGTAACGCCCGATTTAGGAGACTTAAGTGTTGTCAGTGGTGTTCCTGTCCTTGTAGAGGCTGGACATACGATTACAGGTGTTAAGGATGGTGACCTAATTGAGGAGTTTAGCTACGAGGTACCCGAGATGCTCTCGGGCGTTAAGCGCATCTACCTCAAGCCTACCGAGGAGGGTGATCCTGGCGCTCGTATCAACGTGCGTTTCTTGCTCAACGACCTTGCAAGTGTCAATGGTGGCGGCCACGTAACTCTGAAGCTTAAAGCCCCCAAGGGTTGTAATCTCTATGATGGCAATGGCAACCACGTGGAAGATGGCGAGTTTGCTGTTACTGAGTTTGACTTTGGGACGGATGATAATGAACTACCATTCTTGGCTTATGTCGAGAGCGTAGGAAATGATAAGCCCATCGAAGATGGTGCGATTAACTTCTCGATAGACCTTGAGTATCACATATCATTCGAGATGACCACCAAGGAGGGTAGCTTGACGCTGAACCAGGGTCCTCAGCTACACGTTATGTCGGATCTTGCCTATGGCGATGCAGACATAGTGCTTAACGAGGTGGCGTTGCTCGACCATATGAAACCTGATGAGGATGAGGCTAATGTTACTATCAAAGATCTTCCTGAGGAGATTAACTCTATTCGCTCAATAACCTTTGCCGAGGAGTCTCCATTGGTACTTAAGGCAGGAGGTTTCGATTGGATGTCTGAGGATTTGGCCAATAAGATTATCATCGATGCTTGGTTGCCCGAATACATTATCCTGCATGAGAATGTGGAGATTGGCTACAATGCCGAGGAGCATAAATTGCATACCACGCTTGAGAACTTACGCAATGGCGTAGGTGTAGACCTCGATGCTCTTGACTTTGGCGAGGAGGGACTTGTCCTTCGCAATGGCACTGTGGAGATTAGCTTTGCTCCAGAAATTGATGCCCGCATAGAGGGTGGCACAGAGATTAAGCTGTCGTCGATTATGCACGAGGGTAAGATGACCCTGAGTGCTGGTATTGAGGAAGCAACGCTTGATATTCAAGAAGTTAGTGGGTGTATAAAGTATGATTACGGCTATGACAAGAGTTTTAAGCTTGGCGACATCGGCAACCTCAATATTGATGGCGTTGGCCTCGAGCCTGTCTTAAGACTTGAGCTTGAGAATCCGTTCACACTTGACCTTATGGCCTCGTACAGCGTAGTGCCATATGTCGATGGTAAGATTCAGGCAGATAGAGCTATCAATACCAATGGCTATAATGGTGTGGGTTATGTTACCATCCCTGCAGCTACGGTCGTAGGTGGCGTGGTTAATCCCACAAAGAGTGTTATCGTGCTTGGTACTGAGGCAAGTCGTGATGAGTACAACAGCGATTGCATCTTCGTGCCTTGCGACATAGAAAAACTCTTCAAGGGAGAGTTCCCCGATGAACTTGCTGTACGCCTCAATATTAAGAACGATCCCGATCCTACAAAAGTGGTGACACTACACACAGCACATAAGTATGAGCTAAAGTATACCTACTCGTTGGAGATGCCCGTAGAGCTTAACAATAGGACTAAGCTCAGCTACCAGCAGACCATAGACTTTACTGAGGAGGGTGGTGAGAATCCTTTCGAGCAACTTGCCGACCTTCCTGAGATTAAGCTTGGCGATGTGGCTGTGATTGCTGATGTGACAACAACACTCTCATTGCAACTCTCTGCATTTGTCGAGATGCTCGATAGTGATGGAGAGGTTATCGATGGCTTGGTGGTGCTACCTGAGAGCGGAAACACTATCGTAGGCTCTAAGGATGGTGTTACGGCAGCTACAAGCACGTTGCGCCTTGAACTGCACCTTGATAACAAGAGCATCACAACACTTGCCAATGTGGCAGCCATACGCTTTAGCCTTGAGGCTGCGGGTGTAGATGAGAGTAGTGCGCCTATCGACTTTGAGCAGTATGTCGAGGCGGCACTTAAGCTTGAGCTATCGGGCGGTATCACTGCCGACCTAAAGGAGCTTGGAAATATGTAAAATGGCTAAACAGTAGATAGTTATGAAGAGACTTATTTCGATATTTGCGGTGGTGGCATTAGCGTTGAGTGCAACATTTGCCTCGGCGCAGTCACGCAACTCATACTTTATGGAGGGTTCGTACTTCCGTACCGACTTTAACCCAGCACTCGCTCCCACACGAGGATACATTGCTCTGCCAGCGATGAGCGGTGTGGGTGTTGACATTCCGAACAACTTCCTCTCGGTAGACAACTTTGTGTTCCAGAAGGATGGTAGGCTTGTTACGGCATTGCATAATTCTGTGACTGCAGATGAGTTCCTCGGTAAGCTCCCTGAGCTTGGTCGCTTGGGTGTTAATGCCAATGTAAATCTTCTCGGCGTAGGCTTCTACACAGGTCGAATGTATTGGAACTTTGGCGCACGTCTGCGTTCATCAACCGATATCATGCTCTCAAAGGAGCTATTCTCGATGCTCAAGACGCTGGGTAATGGCGAGTACGACCTTAGCGATACGGGCATAAACTCAAATAGCTACCTCGAGGCATATGTGGGTACGTCGCTACCTATAGGCAAGCATGTTAACTTGGGTGTTCGTGCTAAGTTGCTTGTCGGCGTGCTTAACCTACACACCGAGTTTGAGACACTTAATGCCAATGTAGGTCAGGAGAGCGTCTCGGCGAAGCTGCGTGGCAAGGTAGTGGCCAATAGTATCCTCATCGACCAGAGTCGCATCAAGCCAGGCGAGCAGTTCTCGACAGATATGCTTGTTTACAACGACGTAAACATGCTTCTCAACAACGCTAAGAGCTTTGGTGCAGCCATAGACCTGGGCGTGGAGCTTAAGTTCTTGAGCAATCACCTCAAGGTGTCGGCAGCAGTCACCGATCTCGGATTTATCAGGTGGAAGTCGATGACCAACTATTCAGCCTCAGCTACTGCCGACTTTAACTTCACGGGATTTGACTTTACAAGTGGCGAGGCTAAGACCGATGCACAGTTTGAGATGCACAACGACAAGCCATCTGCGGATGACTATACCACGATGCTCAATGGCTCGCTCAACGTGGGCGTGGAGTACAACTTCTTGCGCAACCACTTTGCCGTAGGCGTTATGTCTCGCACTGAGATGTATAATAATAACCTTTACACCGAGCTTACTGCATCGCTCAATATCCGTCCAACACATTGGATTTCAGCCACTGTGAGCCACACGTTCTTGGCTAATAACAAGTTTGGTGTGTTTGGTGCAGCACTCAACTTCCACCCACGTGTGCTTAACATCTTCGTAGGTGCCGACTTTATCGATACTCGCTATGGTAAGTATGGCGAGATCCCTGTGCCTAAGTATCAGAACAGTATCAACGTATATGCTGGCGTAGGCTTCAACTTCGGCCGTCCTAAGTTTATCCGTAATGATGCTAAGGAGCAGCGTGCTGAGGCTCGTGAGAAGCGCAAAAGCAGAAGATAGTAATTCGTAATAGTGATTAGATATGAGGCGTTTTTGGAGATTTATTGCTCTTGCAGCGGTGTTGCTCACAACTATGAGCGCTACGGCACAGCTGCGCACCTCCTACTTTATGGAGGGTACATACTTCCGTACGGAGCTTAACCCAGCACTCAAGCCAACACGAGGATATATCGCTCTGCCAGCAATGAGTGGGGTAGGCATGAATGTGACAAGTAACTTCTTGTCGTTAGATAACCTATTTTATGAGAGTCGCGGCCAATACATATCGGTGTTTGATGGCTCGTTGTCATCAGATGAGGTTATGGCACGCTTCCCTGAGCTTTCCAACCTAAGACTTAATGCCAATGTTAATGTGTTGGGCGTGGGATTCTACTCACGTAAGACATATTGGAACTTCGGCCTTAACGCACGTGTGCAGAGCTTTGCGCAGTTCTCCAACGATATGTTTGGTAACCTTGTAGGTGGTAGCATGCAGAAGATTCGTGAGTCGTCATACGACTCAAGTAGCTTTCTCGAGGCATACCTCGGCTCATCGTTCCACGTACATAAGAACGTGAACATCGGCTTTCGCCTTAAGGCTCTGTTTGGAGCTATGAATGTGAATGGTAGAATGCTTCAGGCGGGCAATGGTAGCCTTGTGGGTAACTATGTGGTCTCAGGCATGTGTGTCAATAAGTCACCACAAAAGCCTAACTATAACTTTTATGACAAGACCGATGTCTTCAAGAAAGATATAGGCTATATGTTAGAGGGTGACCCCAACTTTGGCCTTGCGCTTGATCTTGGCGTTGAGGCACGCCTCGCCAACGACCACCTACGTATCTCGGCAGCAATCACCGACCTTGGATTTATCAAGTGGCATAGCGACCGCATGAAGGGCGTTGAGATTACCTCTAAGCTCAACTTCAAGGATGCTGGTATTGAGCAGGTGGCGAAGGGAGCTGATGTCGAACATAGCTACATGAGTCGCCCATATGCTGGTAAGGACAAGACCAATGCCCCACGCATGCTCAACTTTGGTGCTAATGTGGGCTTGGAGTACTCGTTCCTGCGCAACCATATATCTATAGGTGTGATGTCGCACAACGAGTTTTGTAGCAATACTCACGTGCTTATAGAGGAGGGTCGTGAGCCTATCAAGAGTGTTAAGCAGAGTTTCCACGAGATTACCGCATCGCTCAACCTACGACCCACAAATTGGCTCTCGGCAACCGTTAGCAAGACCTTCCTCGTAGGCGAGGATATCGATATCTTCGGCGTGGCACTCAATATCCACCCTCGTGGCTTGAACATCTTTGTTGGTGCCGACTTTGTGGATAGTAAGTTTGTGCGTGGCCCTAAGGGTTCGGTAATCTTTGGTCGCCCAACGTCGCATAGCATCTATGCTGGTGTTGGCTTCAACTTTGGCCGACCAACATATGTACGTATGGCATCTGCCGAACGTAAGGCCGAGCGCCAGGAGCGTCGAGAACAACGACGTGCAAAGGAGTAGAATACAAAAAAGAGATAGCTTGGGGGTATCTCTTTTTTCTTGAAATGGAGGTGGTACCTCTTATTTCTCGTTACTATTTGTTCATCGTATAGTTACGTATATTCTCTGCTACACACTCTATGAGGCGGTCGATAGCCTCGGCAGCAGACCATGCATTATGTGGCGAGGCAAGCAGTCGGTAGCGATCCTTAACATCATATAGTGGCGACTGGCGTAGTGGCTCTACAGAGAATACATCGAGTGCGGCAGCAGCTATCCAGCCATTGTTGAGTGCCTTGGCAAGGGCTGCCTCGTCAATGATGCCACCACGTGCCACGTTGATGATGAGTGCCGAGGACTTCATAAGCTGTAGCTCACGCTCGCCTACAAGACCACGTGTGCGCTCGTTGAGTGGTGAGTGTACCGATACTATGTCACTCCACTTTAATAGCTCATCAAGCTCCATGGCGGGGTAGGCCTCCTCACGCTTGGCTCCCGATGTTGAGAAGTAACGCACCTCGCAGCCAAAGGCTGAGGCAAGACGTGCTACCTCACGACCGATATTACCAAGACCGATAATTCCCCAGCGCTTGCCACTAATCTGGAATGTAAGCCTGTCGTAGCAGAAGGCACGATCAGCCTTCGAGTAGCGTCCATCGTGGAAATACTCATCGAAATATACGATGTTGCGTGCAAGGGCGAGTGCCGAGGCAAGTGTTGTCTCGGCAACCGATACCGTCGAGTAGCCTACGGCATTGCGAACCATGATGCCAAGCTCTGCAGCAGCATTTAGGTCTACGTTGTTCATGCCTGTTGCAGCCACACAAATAAGCTTAAGATCAGGGAGTTGACGCATGGCATCGCCGTCGATGACCACCTTGTTGGTGATGGCAATCTCCGCACCTTTGAGGCGCTCTACAACTTGCTCCTTTGATGTGTTCTCATAGGCGGTGTAGTCGCCCAATGATGTTATTTTCTCGAGGTCGCGTCCTGCAATGCTATACTCATCCAAAAAGACTATTTTCTTCATATTTTATAGGTTTTAGTTTTTACGTTTTTACTCTTCGCTCTTATCCTCCAACTCGCCGATAAGGCCACGAATAACCACCGAGGCGCAGCCTATGCCGAACATCGCAGGGATGTAGGATATGGTGCCTACGTTGGACTTTTTGTTCTGCTCCTCGCAGAGAATCATGGCTCCCTCACGCACAGGCTCAGGCGAGAATACCGCTTTGAAGCCTCGTCGAATACCTATTTTATGCAGACGCTTGCGTAGCATATGAGCTAATGGGCAGTGGTGTGTTTTGGCGATATCCTTAATTTCCATAAGCGTAGGGTCGGTCTTTGCGCCAGCACCCATCGAGCTTACCAAGGGTATGCCACGCTCCAGGGCTCCATGAATAAGTGCGAGCTTAGGCGATAGGGTGTCTATGGCATCTACCACATAGTCAAACTTATCGCTATCCAAGAGCGCATCGGTCTCAGAATCCTTGATGAAGCGGTTTACTACCGTTAGCTTCAGCTCGGGGTTTATATCCTTGAGTCGCTCGGCGAGGATGTCACACTTCTGGCGACCTATGGTCGAGTGTAGGGCTACAAGCTGGCGGTTGATGTTGCTTGGCGATACGCAGTCGGCATCGGCAATGGTCATGCGTCCTACGCCCGAGCGCACAATCATCTCGGCAGCATAGGCACCCACGCCGCCGACACCCACCACAAGCACGTTTGCCTGGCGTAGAAGTTGTAGTTTGTCACTGCCTAAGAGTAGTTCTGTTCGTTCGAGCCACATCTCTTTTTTTCAATTAGTAATTAGTAGTTAGAAGTTACCAATGCATTGTAGTTTGTTGCGGTTTGAGCCATTAGCTCCTGCGGTGTCATACCCTTAATATCAGCCACTTGACGGTATAACTCGTGAAGGTCGATAGTGGGGTCATCATCGCTCTCTACAAAGAGCCTATCAAGAGGTGTTATGTCTATCGCTTGTCGGGTGCGCCCGGAGCGTAACGATCGAAGTCCAAATGATAGGTAGTAGCCTCGCTCAATAGCCCTTATTGCCTGTTGTACTGAGCCTATAAAGCCATGAAATACAACACCTTGTAAGTCGTATTCCGAGAGAGTGTTCATCGTAGGCTCAAAACTGCGTACGGTGTGTAGCACTACGGGTTTGTGTAGTTCCTGGGCAGCGGCAAGATGCTCACGAAAGAGCCTTAGCTGTGCCTTAGTCTTAGCCCCACACGCATAGTCTAAGCCTGTCTCGCCAATGATGTCGCACGCCGTCAGGTCGGGCATTGGTAATCCCCGCTCTGCATCCCATGGATGTATGCCCGCCATAGTGGGCGATAGAACCCCTCGACGGGGATGATGAGTGTGGATGTCAACCAAAATATCCATAACAACTACAAAGATAGGAAAAAGTATTGACTTTTCACCATACCTAATTCCTAATTGCTAAATTATATGCCAAAATGGTTGTTAGTATGGAAAAAAAGTCGTATCTTCGTGCGCATTTTAATATCTAATTAAGGTGTTGAGGTGCGCAACATGAACACAAACATAAACAATATAATTAATTAACAATTAATCTAACAAACAGTTTTTATGTCGAACAACATTAAATTACGTAAAGGTCTCGACATTAATCTGGTAGGCAAGGCAGAGGCTCGCTTGGAGGTAGCTCCTATGGCGAAGTCGTATGCAGTTAGCCCTCTGGATTACGAGAACATTACTCCTAAGCTGTTGGTTAAGGTTGGCGATAAGGTAGAGGCAGGTAGCGCCTTGTTCTTCGACAAGAACAACCCACGCATTCTGTTTACCTCACCTGTCAGCGGTGTGGTTTCGGCCATCAACCGCGGTGAGAAGCGTAAGCTTCTTAGTGTTGCCGTAGAGCCAGACCAGGAGCAGGTTGCAAAGGCTATCAAGGTAGTTGACGCTACTAAGGCCTCACGCGAGGAGATTGTCGAGATGTTGCTTGAGTCGGGTCTTTGGACTCGCATCGTGGAGCGTCCTTACGGCATTATTGCTAACCCAGACGCACAGCCTAAGGCTATCTTCGTATCAGCCTTCGACTCAGCACCTCTTGCCCCAGACTACAACTTCATTCTCAAGGAGGAGAAGGCTGCAGTAGAGGCAGGTTTGGCACTCTTGGCTCGCCTTACTGATGGCAAGCTACACCTCTCAGCTCGCAAGGGTGTAGAGGGTTTCATGCCTGAGATTAAGGGCGTAGAGTACCACACATTCGAGGGTAAGCACCCTGTAGGTAACGTAGGTGTGCAGATTCACCACATCGACCGCATCGCTAAGGGCGATATCGTGTGGACAGTAAACATCCAGGATGTTGCTATCATCGGTCGTATGTTGCTTACCGGCAAGCTTGACCTCAGCAAGACTATCGCTGTAACAGGTAGCGAGGCTCAGAAGCCATGCTACATGCGCATCATCTCAGGTGCTGCAGTAGAGTCTATCGTAGGCAAGACTTCGGAGAGTGTGCGTATCATCTCTGGTAACGTGCTTACAGGTCGCACAACAGCTGCCGACGGCTACATCTCAGCAGATGCTAACCAGCTTACACTCATCCCTGAGGGTAATGTATATGAGTTGCTCGGCTGGGCAATGCCACGTTTCCACCGCTTCTCGGTATCACGTGCTTACTTCTCATGGCTCTGCCCTAAGAAGGAGTACAAGCTCGATACCAACCTCAATGGTGGCGAGCGTCCATTTGTGGTTACAGGTCTCTATGAGAACTACTTGCCTATGGACGTATATGTATCTTACTTGCTCAAGGCTTGCCTAACGAAGGATCTCGACAAGATGGAGAATCTTGGTTTGTACGAGGTGCTTCCTGAGGATTTGGCACTCTGCGAGTTTGTCGATCCTTCAAAGATCGAGATGCAGCAGATCTTGCGCGATGGTATTAACCTAATGATTAAGGAGAGCTAAGCTATGGGATTGCGTAAATTTGTAGATAAGATTAAGCCTACCT
>JAZNQJ010000013.1:0-4789 GCA_045590115.1 Alistipes sp.
AAAAGCATCATAATAACAAAAGATTTATTAATTTAGTAGTCGAAACGGAAGATTTAAATTTGTCTTCCACCAAACACAAACCTTAAAACAAAACTAAGCTATGATTATTGGAGTTCCAAAGGAGATTAAGAACAATGAGAACCGAGTAGGTCTCACTCCTTCAGGTGTAATGGAGTTGGTGCGTCGTGGCCATGAGGTATATGTTCAGGCCTCTGCCGGTGTAAATAGTGGCTTTAAAGATGAAGACTACATTCAACAGGGTGCAAAGATACTTCCTACGATTGAGGAGGTATACCAAATAGCTGAGATGATTGTTAAGGTCAAAGAGCCTATCGAGTCTGAGTACAAGCTTGTTCGCAAGGGTCAGCTCGTGTTCACATACTTCCACTTTGCAAGTAGCGAGCCACTCACTATGGCGATGATTGAGAGTGGCGCAATATGCTGTGCTTACGAGACCGTAGAGCGCAAGGATCGTTCGCTACCACTACTTATCCCTATGTCGGAGGTAGCAGGCCGCATGTCTACGCAGGAGGGTCGTTACTTTCTTGAGAAGCCACGTGGTGGCAAGGGTGTACTACTTGGTGGCGTTCCTGGCGTTAAGCCAGCTAAGGTATTTGTCATAGGTGCAGGCGTTGTAGGTACCGCCGCAGCACGTACAGCAGCAGGCACAGGTGCCGATGTGACCATCTGCGACATATCGCTCCAACGTCTTACATACCTTGCCGATGTGATGCCTAAGAATGTCAAGACACTCATGTCGTCGGAGTACAATATCCGCCAGGAGCTAAAGACTGCCGACCTTGTTATCGGCTCTGTGCTTATCCCAGGAGCCAAAGCTCCAAAGCTCGTAACACGTGACATGCTCAAAGATATGCAGCCTGGCACAGTCATGGTTGACGTGGCTATTGATCAGGGTGGTTGCTTCGAGACATCGCACCCAACAACCCACGAAGACCCCGTATACTACGTTGATGGCATCCTCCACTATTGTGTCGCCAACATCCCAGGTGCTGTGCCATACACCTCTACATTGGCACTCACTAATGCCACAATGCCATACGTAATCCAACTTGCGAACAAGGGCTGGGAGCAGGCATGTCGTGAGAATGAGGAGCTACGCAAGGGTCTCAACATCGTAGATGGCAAGGTTGTTTATAAACCCGTTGCCGAGGCATGGGGACTACCATACACTGAGCTTAGCCTATAAAGGCACATCGCACAATAACAAGGGGTTGCACATCAGTGTAACCCCTTAACTTTTACTTCGTAAGCATTGTTTTAAGATACTCACCCGTATAGCTACCTTGCGTTGTAGCCACATCCTCAGGCGTTCCTTCAGCCACTATCATACCTCCATCACGACCACCCTCAGGCCCCATATCAACAATCCAATCGGCAACCTTCACCACATCGAGGTTATGCTCTATGATGATTGCCGTATTACCGCAATCCACAAGGCGATTTATAACATCAAGTAGCTGACGTATATCCTCAAAGTGGAGTCCCGTAGTTGGCTCATCAAGAATATATAGCGTACGACCTGTCTCACGCTTAGCAAGTTCTGAGGCAAGTTTTATACGCTGTGACTCGCCACCCGAAAGCGTAGTACATGGTTGACCGAGCATAAGGTAACCAAGACCAACTTCCTGTATAGCACGAAGTTTAGTGTATATCGAAGGGATATGCTCGAAGAACTCAACAGCCATGTTAATGGTCATGTTAAGCACATCGTTAATACTCTTACCCTTATACTTCACCTCCAATGTCTCACGATTGTAGCGGTTGCCGCCACACGCACGACACTTGACAAGAACATCGGGCAGGAAATTCATCTCTATGGTCTCAAAGCCAGCTCCACGACACTCCTCGCAGCGTCCACCCTTGACATTAAACGAGAAACGTCCCGCCTTATAACCACGAATAAGCGCATCGGGGGTCTCAGCAAAGAGTTTACGGATATCCGAGAATACGTTGGTATATGTAGCAGGATTGCTTCGTGAGGTACGGCCGATTGGCGACTGGTCAACAACAACAATCTTATCAATATGCTCAAGTCCCTCTATCTTATCGTATGGCAACGGCTGATCGAACGAGCGATATAGATGGCGTGAAAGTATAGGGCGTAGTGTACCATTGATTAGCGATGACTTACCCGAACCAGATACTCCTGTGATACACACAAACTTACCCAATGGTATATTAAGTGTCACATCACGCAGGTTATTACCCTTTGCGCCTATTAATCGTAGCCACTCGCCACTTCCCTCACGATGAGTCTCGGGCACAGGGATAGATCTTCGCCCCGTAAGGTAGTCAGCCGTAATGCTATCACTTAGGCATATCTCATCGAACGTTCCTGAAGCAACAATCTTACCGCCACGACGGCCTGCCAATGGGCCAACATCTACGATATAATCTGCCGAACGCATCATATCCTCATCATGCTCAACGACAATCACTGAGTTGCCGGCATCACGTAGATTCTTGAGGCTATCTATCAAGCGACGGTTATCCCTCTGATGTAGTCCAATACTTGGCTCATCAAGGATATAAAGCACATTAACGAGCTTAGAGCCTATCTGTGTAGCAAGGCGTATTCGTTGTGACTCACCACCCGAAATAGTGCGTGATGAGCGTGCCAACGACAAGTATCCAAGTCCAACATCGACCAAGAAGCCCACACGCTCGCGAATCTCCTTGATGATATCTCGTGCAATCGTCTGCTCCTTAGGCGACATATACTCTTCGACATGCGCCATCCACTCCCTGAACTCCACAATGGACATAGCCGACACATCAGCTATACTCTTGCCGCCAATACGGAAGTTTAGTGCCTCATCCTTTAGGCGTGAGCCGCCACAACGTGGACATGTCTGCATTACAAGAAACTGCTCACGCCACTTCTCGCCACGCTTTGAGTCCTCATCAATATTGCGTGTCATCCACTCCGAGAGCCCCATCCACTGTGTCAGATGGTTACCACCCAGCGACGAGTAGCCTGCATGCACCGTAAGAGGTTCTGGGTCGCCATAGAGTATTGCATTAAGTCCCTCTTGCGAGATAGTATCTATCGGATCATCGAGCATAAAATCGTAGCGACGACCAAGCATCTCAAGCATAGCAAAGAGCATATTGTTGTGATACTTACCAAGTGGCTCAATGCCGCCATCACGAATTGATAGCTTCGCATCGGGGATAATCTTCTTTATATCAAATACAGCCTTCTCGCCAAGACCATTACACTCCGGGCAAGCACCCTTTGGCGAGTTAAACGAAAAGGTATGTGGCGCTGGCTCCTCAAATGCCTCGCCTGTTGTTGGACACATCAGATGACGTGAGTAGAAACGTGACCCTTCTGTGCCATAGTCATAGAGAATCATCGTACCCTTACCCTGGCGCATAGTCTCCGAGAGCGATGTACGCATACGCTCACGATGCTCCTCACCAACAACAAGGCGGTCAATGACCATATCAATAGTATGAACCTTATATCTATCGAGCTTCATGCCTGCCGAGAACTCACAAATCTCGCCATCAATACGTGCATAGATATACCCCTTCTTAGCCATCTGCTCGAATAGCTCACGATAGTGACCCTTACGCCCCTTGACTACAGGGGCAAGAAATGCCACACGACGGCCATCAAACCCCTCAATCATAAGGTCAAGAATTTGCTCATCGCTATAGCGTACCATCATCTCGCCTGTAATTGGCGAGTAGGCACGTGAGGCACGAGCAAACATAAGTCGCAGGAAGTCGTTAATCTCGGTAACTGTACCCACCGTAGAGCGAGGGTTCTTATTTGTGGTCTTCTGCTCGATGGCAACAACAGGACTCAGACCCGTAATCTTATCGACATCGGGACGCTCCATATTACCCACAAACTGACGTGCATAGGCCGACAGGGTCTCCATATAGCGACGCTGTCCCTCGGCATAGATAGTATCGAATGCCAACGACGACTTACCCGACCCCGAAAGACCCGTAATTACCACCAACGAGTCACGAGGTATGGATAGATCTACATTCTTGAGGTTGTGGACCCTGGCACCAATTATCTCAATCTGTTTCTTTTGCATGGCACACTTACAACAATCCCGATAGTAGTGTTTGGAGCGATATCCACCCCATAAGGTCGATAAAGAATACTACGATGATAAACAGCGTAAACCATCGCACAAACTTAACACCCCAGCTCATAGCCCAATGTGATGCAAGCAGCGCACCAAGAATGTTACCCACACCATGTAGCAGACCCGCCATCCACTCCACTTGGCCGTTATAGACAAACACTGCTAAGGCAAAAGGCGTAGAGAGGAATATCACAAAACCCTTAATCACATTAGCCGTAATGATATCGAGTTTCATAGTCCATATGGCCAGGGCAAGAATCAAAAATCCGAGGCCAATATAGATATAGCCACCATAGAAGCCAATGATGAAGAATATTATGTAGTGCCACCACCTGATTTGCAACCCATGACCACCAGTCACCTGCTGATTATCCTTACCCATGAGCAGATATATGAGGATTACGGCCAGCACAATACTAAGACATATTTTGAACACCGACTCGCTAACCTCGGTAGCCACCATTGCACCAAAGATGTTACCAACAATAGCGGGCAACGACAACAACACTCCGCTACGCACATGGAGCATACCCTTACGTAGGAAAGCTATTGTTGCTGATAGATTCTGCAATAATACAGCAATACGGTTAGTACCATTGGCAATGCTGATAGGCATACCCATTGCCATAAATAGCGACATAGTAATCACTGAGCCA
>JAZNQJ010000014.1:0-14902 GCA_045590115.1 Alistipes sp.
CGCTCTAAATAGTCAAAGTGGCGGTCTTGGCGAAAACTCAACCGAAGTGTTTGCCATCTGCGACTACAAAATCTTGATTTCAGCGCTATAACAGCACCGACAATCTCTACTTGATATTTCTCTTGTTGAGAGCCGCTGCGTAGGCTCGTGCATTGGCATTGTGTTCGCGCAGAGTGCGGGCAAAATTGTGACGTCCATCGAACTCCGGACGAGCACAGAAGTAGATGTAGGAGTGCTTCTCATACCCCAATACAGCATCTATTGCCGCAATGCTCGGGATACATATTGGCGATGGAGGCAGACCTTTGTTGACATAGGTATTATGAGGTGACCTGGTACGCAAATGCTTGCGCAGTATTCTCTTCAGTCCGAAATCTTGCAGTGCATACTTTACCGTAGGGTCGGCCTGCAGAAGCATATCCTTCTTAAGACGGTTCATATATACACCAGCGATACGTGGCATCTCGCTCTTGGCACGTGTCTCCTCGTGGACAATTGATGCAAGGGTCATCACCTCGAGGGGTGCAAGACCTACTCGCTCGAGCTTACGCTGACGCTCGGCACTGCTCCAGAACTTATCCGACTCCTCCTTGAACTTCAGCACAAGCGCACGTGGCGTGATGTCGCAGAATACCTCATAAGTGTTTGGGATAAATATCGAGAACATGGTCTCGGCAGAGTCGAAGCCAAGCTCCGAGATAAACAATGAGTCACGCAACGTGGCGAGCATATCCTCCTCGCTAATATCGAGCTTTGCGGCAATCTTCTTTGCCAAAGCCTCAGGAGTGCGGGCATTGTTTACCGTAAGACGCTTGGTGACACTATCGCCATACTTGAGCGTGCGCACGATAGTCATCACCGACATACCAGGCTCAAGGCGGAAGGTACCCACACGCAAATTGCTCTTCAAGTCGAGATATTCGGCATAAAACTCAAATGCCCAATTGTTGTCGCTATTACGCTTAACCTTGTCAACCACAGCCTCATACGTAGTCTTAGGGGTGATGCGTACAGTAAAGACCTCCGATACTGCGGGGTTGTAGAACATACCATAGATCAGATATGCTGCAACACCAGCACCAATGACCACAATGAGTAATAGTGAAATAAAAAATTTACGCATTATTCTATTTTTTTTTGCAAAGATACATTTTTTTTGTACTTTTGTGCCGGGTAAGTCTTATACGACCAGCTCCTACAGAACCCCCCAGGTGAGGAATCAAGCAAGGGTATGTGGTTGTAGCGGTGCGATATAAGTAGCTTACCCTCTTTTTTTTATCCTTTTATTAACTTAACCACGCAATCATGTAGCTTAGGGCTGTACGGCTAAGCACCATGCCCAAAATCATACCCGCAACATATATCCAGCCCACATGGTCAGTAACACCACGTGAGGCCTTACGCAGTGCTACATAGCTCCAATACCACCACCATACAACAACCAGCGCCATCACCACAGCATAGATTACGCTACTGGGCATATCGAGCTTAAAGCCCAGCATCATATCCTCGGCAAAGGTTGCGAACAGCACCCTATCGCCAACGATTGGCAGTAGCATAACCAGCGTTACAGGCCAATGGGCAAAGAGCAGACGACCAAGCACCTCAACCATATTCACTCTGCCATAGGCCGCAACCAGCAATACATAGACCGGCAACGCCCACGTAATCCACACCGTAACATTCAACACCACATGCCACGCCAAAGGGACATAGTCACTTACGGTAAAGCCACACGCAGAGGTTGGCAGAATTCTAAAGTACCACCCCGCCATACTGCCAATAATAAGCCACGCAACACCCCACAGCAGGGCATTATTGCGAGTAATAATCTCGGGGCGACGCACCATTCGACTAAACCATCCACCGCCACACTCTCCAGCACACTTAGTCATATACACTCATATTTAGGGTTTAAAAATCCATCTTCACGCCGAGCATAAAACCTATGCCCTGGCGGTTGTAACGTGCAAAGTCGTAGATACGGCTATTGAGCAGATTCTCGCCATCGGCAAAGACCTCAACAAACCTATTTACACGATACGACACACCTACGCCAATATCGAAACATGTAGGCATCGCAAACTCTCGAATAGGCTCGCCCTCGACCTGTGGCAGCACCGTCCATGTACGGCGACCAAGCATATCGGCACCTACGTAGAACTTCCATCTGCGAAGCATATACTCAGCCTTGAACGCTCCCGTAAGGTCGGCCTCCGACTCCGCATACTTCGATGAGTGGAAATCGTAGTGGTAGTTTACGTCCAGAGCGAGCTTGAGGCCAGCAACAGGGGTATACTCAGCACCTGCGCCTACACATAGGCGTGAGTTGGAGGCTGTGGTAACACCAAACATACCATTGCGACTAACATACCAGAAAAGGTGGTCACTCATAAAGTTAGCACCCACAAAGGCATGGTATACCAAGCGAGACTCAAAGAGTGTACCCGTAAAGCCGAGCATAAGGTTATAGCTCAGCGTATTAGACATCTTAGCGAGCCTATCACCCATAGCCACATAGTCGATATATGGGTTGAGCTTGTAGAGCGATGAAGGGCCATTATACGACACATCGGTGCTTAGCTCTACGTATGGAGCAAACGAGGCTCGGTTGATATCGAAAAGCACCTTAGCTCGTGGTAGCACAAAGTGCGAGGCCTTGCTATGGAGCTTTACCCTATCGTACATATAGCCAAGTCCCGCCTCGACGCTCACAAAGCCAAACTTACGGGCATAGCCCACGCTACCACCAATACGCATATCTCCCGAAAGCAGATCCTTAGCTCCACGCCACATATCGTAGTTTAGGTCTACCGAGACAAGGTTAGAGCTGAAGTCACGAGCAAGACGTACGGAGCCTCCCGCACGATACTCTACAAGGTGGCTATCTACGCTCTGAGCCTCTGGCAAGCGATGCATCCACACCCCACCATGAGCCTCTACCGAGAAGTTGAGATGCTCCATATCGACAAACTCATCGCCAAAGCGAAGTCTCAAGCCGGCATCGTTATACGTACGACGCTCAGGCGAATCCATAGCATAGCCGTTGACAATCTCGTTATCAAAGACCAAAGCGCCCTCAAACAGATACTTACCAGCAAAAACACCGCCACCAACGCTCACACGATTAGAGATGCTATAGCTCTGGGCTATATCTCGCTTAAGGCCATCTACCGTTCGTGGTGCAAAGTCGCCTACATGGTCGACACCGACACCCCAATAGCCGAGCTTAGGGGTTTGGCGTGTATAGTGCAAGCGTAGCTCCGAGCCAAGAGGATAGCCTACGGCAATCTTGGCAAACAGAGGGCGATAGTTGGTATAGTCCCAATATGAGGCACGTGCAGGCTTGAAGTTATGCGCCTGGAGTGTTATCTGCCATAGCGATGGGCTTACCTGATAGGCTATCGCAGGCTCAATCTTGGGATCATCAGCAATTCGTGTAGGGGCAAGGTGCTTGGTAGCAGGAGCTATCTCAGGGATGTAGGTTGTGACAATCTCGACACTACCCTCCTGAGCATGTGCTACGCCAACAGCACAACACATTACAAAGGTTGCAAATGCCTTTCGTAGAAAGCTATATCGTCTCATAGTCTAACTGTTTACAGAGAGTTAATACGTGATTTAGCCTCGTCGATGATACCGTCATTCTGGGTAGTATAGCCATCGACAATGCTCTGGTAGGTGGCACGTGCCTGGAAGTTATTACCGCCATCACGCATGATGTCGCCAAGCAGGATGAAGCACCTTGCCTGCCAATATACCGAGCCACACTCACCAAGGTCGTAGACCATCTGCTCAGCTACCGACATATTACCCAGCTTATACTGTTGCTCAGTAAGGTAGTAGTAGGCCTCAGTACCCTCCACCGTACGGCGGTTATCGGCCAACGAGCGGTAGATGTCGTAGGCCGCCTCATCGCCACGACTATGCATGATGCGAGCCTTGGTCATGAGCATCTTACGTTTGACATCGGCTGAGGCGTAGTCCATAGTCTCTACCTCCTGAGCGAGTTTGAGCTTAGCGTCATCATCGTAGTGCTTGAGTGCCGACTCCACGTAGCCCTCAACAGCCGAAGTTCGCTTATCTGCGTCGTGAGCAACATCGTACAAACGACGGTAGGCATCGGTGGCCTTCTGGTACTCATCCATCTCGAAGCACATAGGTGCCATGACCGCAAGCACACGCTCGGTAAACTGATTGTTGCCTCGTGAGACAAGCTCCTCCATACTCTCAAGCGCACGATAGTTGTCATCCTGACGTATGTAGCAGTCGCTGAGGTAGAACAGTGCCTCGCTACGGTTGTAACCCGAGTCAAAGTCATCGAGATAGGCACGTAGCTTGGTGGTGGCCTTAGGCACATCGCCCTCGAGATAGACCGAGCGGGCAGCTGCAAAGGTCAGTGAGTCACGTGCAGCCTCGCTCATATCGCTCTGCACACCACTGCGCTCTGCATACTTGAAGTATCCGTCGATATCGCCCTCGGCAACATATATCTCACGAATGCCTCGCATGGCCTCCAACGCTGAAGATGATTGTGGGTCATACTCCACCACCTTCTCGTAGTAGCTACGGGCATCGCTCTTACGATCCATATTGAAGTAGGCAAGGCCTATGTCGGCAAGTGCCTTGACATAGTATGGCGAGGTAGCATCGCTCTGCACAAAGTCGACAAGCGTAGCAGCACCATCCGCATAGCGCTCTAATGAGATGTAGGTACGGCCAAGCTCATACCATGCATCATCGACATAGTCGCCCTCGGCATCCATGATTATCTGCTTGAGTTTCTCTATCTTACCATCAAACTTAGACTCTACGCCATCGATGAGTGCAAGCTGGTAGTTGGCATAGTTACGCTCCGATGTTGGTGAGCCAAGAGCCACCTTATATGCCTTGCGGGCAGCGTTAAACTGACGCTGCGAGAAGCGGCTATCGCCAAGACGGTTGTGGGCATCGAACATATACTTATCACGCTCCGAGTAGTCACGCACAAACTTATCGAACGCAACGGCAGCATCCTCCATACTTTTAAGCGAGAAGTGTACATAGCCCAAGCCATAGTGCGCCATAAGGTACTCATCGCTGGTCTTAGGTGCAGTGCGGATGTAGCTATCATACTTAGTCTTGGCAAGCTCATAGTCGCCACGAAGCATTGCCACCTCGCCCTGCCAATACATTGCAAGAGCCTTATACTTAGGGCTTAGGCCGATAGCTTCAGCCTCAGCGAGCAGTTCCGAAGCCTCATCGAGCCTACTCTCGCCAATGGCTTCTACTGCACGAAAAACTGCCACCTTCTGCAGTGCAATGCGAAGCTCACGATCGGGGTTCGACATTGCCTTGATTGCATTGTAGGCAGCCTCATAGTTTTTCGAGTTGTAGTATGCTGCGATAAGAAGTGTCTGCACCTCGCTTCGATATTGTGAGTCGGGATAACGCTCCAGGTAGTTCTTAAGCACATTGAGCGACTCGTTGAACACACCACCACCCAGCTCATAGCTCAGACGGCCATAGTTGAGCAGTGCGCTCTCCTCGATATTAGCATCATAACCCGACGATGAGGCCATAGAGAAGGCCTTTGCAGCATTACTCTTATCGCCAATACGCAGGTAACAGTCGGCCAAGTGGTACGATGCATTCTGTGTGAGTGCATCCTCAGCACCGCACACGTTGCGTAGTGGCTCTACAGCATCGGCATAGCGGGCAATGCGGTAGAGCGAGTAGCCCATGATATAGTTCTCCTGACGCTCAAACCTCTGCTGCGGATACATCGATATATACTTCAGCGCCGAGGGGTAGTCGCCCTTAACGAAGTAGGACTCGGCAATGATACGCACCAAGTCGTCATGCACCGAGCGTGTAGAGGTTGGAAGCAGACGCTCACCCTCCGCAACGACATAGTCGTAGTTACCCTCACGATACTCTATCTGAAGCAGGTAGTAAGGGATGAGCGTACGGTATGAATCGCTATTCTTGAGACGCTCGAAGCCCGCCTTTGCACGCTCGTAACGTCCTGACTGATAGTCGATATATGAGTTATAGTAGAGGGCATGCTCGTAGTATTCGCTATTCTCGGGGATATACATAAAGCGGTGCGAAGCCGTTAGGTAGTCGCCCTGAGTAAAGCGGATATATCCCAAGCGGATATCGTAGCGCTCCTTCTCACGAGCGTTGAGTGCCTCGTAGTCCACCTCGTGGAACAGCTCCTCGGCACGTCCGAAGTCTTCGTTATTGTCGCAGTGGTAGCACGCCAGCATGAAACACATGCGGTTAGACAGCTGGCTTGAGGGGTATCGTTTCATGAAGTCGAGCATCAGCTTCTCGGCCTCCTGCGAGCCAAGCTCCACAGCACACGAGGCAAGGTGGAAGTCCACCCACTCAAGGTCGTAGCGATCCTTAACAGCATCAAGCTCTGAGCGGTACTCCAGAAGCGAGAGTTTGGCATCTGCCCAACGGCGACGCTCCAAAAGCTCCTCGATAGCACCACGCTGAGGCTCCGAACTACCCTGCTGCATAGCTCCATAGGCCGACGTAAAGGCTACGGTGGTAAGGAGCAATAGAGATATTATCTTTTTCTGCATAGTCACACTTATATATAATATATTGCAAAGGTAATAAATTTTCTGCAATAGTAAAACCCATTAAGGAATGATTATTGTCCCACGTAGCATAAATCAACAAATATTTTGAGCTATGACACTAAAAATTACCATTCAACTCAACGACCGCAGAGAGTTTCAGCTTGCAAACGATGGCGATCTGCGCTCGCTCAACCCTAAGGAGCTTATGCTCTATGCCGCAGCGTTATGTGATGGACTCACCATCCTGAGCATACTTCGTGAGAATGCCTCGCTACTTACCGAGTTTGAACTATCGGTCGAGGGACGACTATCCACACCCACACTCATGGCCGAGAGCCGCTTTCTGCACTTCAACATCATCTACAATGCCCGTTGCCCAAAGCTCAAGGACCAAGCCGTCATAAGCCGAGCCATAAACCTTGCCCACGACAAGTATTGTGGTCTGGTGCAGATGTACCGCCAGATAGCTCCACTAATGCACGAGGTATCTATTGTAACCACCGAAGAGTAAAGAGTTTAAAAACATCGGGCAACAATGCGCATAACACTTCTATGTATACTCCTCATTGCGGGGTGTAGCCACCAAAGTACCACACCACCAAAGCAACAACCACAGAGCGTAAAGTGCGCTACGGCAACATCGGTAGAGTACAGCGAGCGGGACTTTGCGGCACTTAGCACAGCAGATGATGCAGTGACCTTAGCCTTCAAAATCTCTGGACGTGTGGTCAGTTTCCCTGTGGCTAAGGGGCAGAGTGTGCGTCGTGGGCAGATACTTGCCGAACTTGACAAGCGTGATGTAGAGCTTCAGGTAGAGGCGTTGCGAGCCACCTACCTTGAGGCACAATCACGCCTACGACGTGCCGAGCGACTATATGAGCATAACGCCATATCGCAGCAGGAGGTGGAGTCGTTGCAAAGTAGTGTGACGCAGGCTCGCTCGGAGTATGAGAATAGCCTCGACCTGCTTGGCGACACACGCATAATAGCACCCTTTGACGGTGTTGTGGAGCGCACCTATGTAGATACATATCAACGTGTTGCCTCAGGCGAGAGCATAGTGCGCATCGTAAACCCCGTAAGCACCACCGTAGGATTCACAGCACCCGAGAACATAATCGCACTTCTTGACAAGCCTTCGACACGCTTTGAGGTACGTTTCGACGCTTGGCCTGAGGTGGTATTTCGTGCCGAGATAAAGAGCTTTGCACGCACATCGTCCGACGCTTTAGGCTTCCCCGTATCGCTACGATTGGTAGATGTGGATAAGCACTACAACATATCGCCAGGCATGACCTGCATGGCACGTGTGATAACCCCTGAGCAAGACCACAACGCTGTAGAGGTACCTCTAACGGCAATATACGCCCCAACGTCGGGAGGTGAGTTCTGCTGGGTGCTGACTGATGATGGTCGTGTGGAGCGTCGTAGCGTAACATTAGGCATGGCCGTAGCGGGTGGTAAAGTGATAGTTAGCGAAGGGCTTCGTGCTGGCGAGCGTGTGGTCTCGGCAGGAGTATACAAACTACACGACGGACAGAGGGTACGTGTAATCGAATAAAGCAAATTGGGATGTTCAACATTACTAAATACGCCACTCGCAATGGCGCTGTAGTTAAGCTACTTATGGCCATAGCCATAGTGGGTGGCATCTACTCGTTTAGCACATTGGGCAAGCGTGAGGACTCCACGTTCACGATTAAGAGTGCTGTGGTGACATGTAGCTACGAGGGTGCCACACCTCTTGAGGTTGAGAGGCTCGTGGTAGAGCCTTTGGAGCGTGAGATACGCACACTACGAGGTTTGGATGAGATAAGCTCTGAGGCACACTATGGCTATGCCCGCTTAGTTGTCAAGCTACGCCCCGACACCCCAGCATCCCAGACCCCACAGCTATGGGATGAGCTACGGCGTAAGCTCTCTGATATACGCTCCGAGCTACCCGCCGACGTAGGCACAATAGACATTGCCGATGACTTTGGCGATGTCTACGGGCTATACTACGCCCTGACAGCCGATGAGGGTTACACTGAGGAGGAGGTGCGTACAACGGCTCAGGAAATAGAGCGTGAGCTATACCACATCGAGGGTGTAGACAAGGTACAGCTCAGTGGCGAGCAACCTACCGAGGTACGCATAACGATAACGCCAGCAACACTTGCCATGTTTGACCTACGTCCTGAGGAGATTGGCCGTAGCATAGAGCAGAGCAGCCAGCAGCTGGCCTTAGGCGAGGTAAGTAGCGATTCACTCATAATAATCATATCCGAAGGTAGTCCCTATAACACAGTACGTGACATTGAGAATCAACTGCTTACGGCAAATGACGGCAAGCAATACCGCTTAGGCGACATAATGCGTGTGGAGCTGATAGCCACCAACCCTCCGAGCTACATAATGCGTGTTGATGGCACACAAGCGATAGGCATTGCTGTGGCCACATCGCCCCAGGAGGATGTTGTTCAGGTGGGTGACAAGGTAGATAGGCTACTACGCAACATTGCCGAGAGGCTCCCTTCAGGCATTGAGCTACACACGCTCTATCCCGAAAATCGTATTGCTCAGCAGTCGACATCCGGATTTTTGGTAAACCTTGCCGAGTCGTTAGCCATAGTAATACTCCTTGTCATCATCACCATGGGGTGGCGTGCGGGCATTGTTGTGGGTAGCTCGCTGCTACTATGCGTGGGAGCTACACTGCTACTGATGATACCCTTTGGGCAGACACTCAACCGCACCTCGTTGGCGGGATTTATCATCGCCATGGGCATGTTGGTGGATAACGCCATAGTGGTCACGGACAACAGCACGATGCTCCTACTACGTGGTCTGCCACGCCATATCGCAGTGGTCAAGGGTGCTACACAGCCACGCACAGGGTTATTTGTAGCCACGCTCATAGCCATAATATCGTTCCTCCCGCTACAGCTTGCGCCATCATCGGTAGCCGAGATTATTAAGCCTCTATTTATCGTTGTGGCGTTGTCGTTGGGCATAAGCTGGATATTGGCACTCACGCAAGTGCCATACATGAACCTTAAGCTCCTACGCCCCTCAGCAAGTATGACATTCGACTCGGAACGTGCAGCATGGTTTAGACCTATTGTGGCTATGCTGATACGCTTTCGCTGGGTGGTTGTCGCCATAGTGGTAGCACTCTTTGCACTATCTATCATAAGTTTCGGGCAGATGCCCCAAAACTTCTTCCCACAGCTCTCCAAGCCGATGTTTCGTGCCGATGTGATACTCCCCGCAGGTTACGACATAGCCACTACCGACGACCATCTATGTCGCATCACCGAGTGGCTACACACTCAGCCCGAGGTACAACAGGTATCCTCAACTGCGGGCGCTACCCCACCACGCTACTACTTGGCAAGCAACAGCTACGCCTCGCAGCCCAACTATGGCAACCTGCTCATTACACTGCGCTCACACGAAGAGTGCGAGGTCGTAGAGCGCCGATTAGGCGAGTGGGTGGCAGGCACAATGCCCGATGTGTGGCTACGAAGCTCGCTATTTAGGCTCTCGCCACAGCCCGACGCAACGATAGAGTTTGGCTTCATGGGCAATAATATAGACACACTTAGCTCTCTTACTGAGCGTTGTATGGCACTTATGCAGGGAGTAGCAGGTGTTACAAACATACGTTGTAGCTGGGGCAATCGTGTTCCTGTCTACCATCCTCGCTACTCACAGCTCAAGGCTCAGCGCATAGGCGTAGACCGCAGGGCTATGATGCAGTCGTTGCAGATGGCCACACAGGGCATGACCATAGGCTCGATACGTCAGCGTGACCAGGAGCTACCTATACGCCTACATACCGACATTATCCGCTGGGGCGATGTGGAGGCACTAAGCACCATGCCTGTATTCTCGACACGTGGCAATGCCTACTCCATAGAGCAGGCCACCTCAGGCTACGATTTTGGTTTCAGGCTACCTACGATAAAGCGTATCGATGGCTTCAGGCTTATGAAAGCGCAGTGCGACCCCGAGGCGGGAGTAAACACCATAGCGTTACTTAACCAACTACGTGATGTGATAGAGCAAAACATCACTCTGCCAGAGGGTTATAGTCTACGGCTATATGGCGAGGAGGAGAGTCGTGAGGAGTCCAACTCGGCACTTACGTCGCAACTACCACTTACACTTATGCTCATACTACTACTCTTGGTACTACTCATGGGCAACTACCGAGAGCCACTTGTTATTCTGCTCACCCTGCCGCTGATAATCATCGGCGTGGTAGTAGCCCTACTCGTTGCTGGGCGAGCCTTCGACTTCTTCTCGTTGCTCGGCCTGTTAGGCCTGGTGGGCATGCAGATTAAGAGTGCCATAATCCTTGTTGAGCGCATACGTGAGCTTCGCTCGGAGGGGTACGCTGTCGATGAGGCGGTAGCACGTGCTGCCTCAGATAGGCTTACGCCCGTAGTTACGGCCTCTGCAACGACAATACTTGGTGTTGTACCGCTACTCTTCGATGCGATGTTCGCAAGCATGGCAACAACAATCATGGGAGGCCTCATCGTAGCCACACTCTTGGTGTTGGTGTTACTCCCTGTAGTATACAGTATATTTTATAGGTAACATAGGTATGAAACGAGCCATAATAACCATAGCCTTAGTGCTACATTGCATATCGCTACATGCGCAGTCGACACTTGCGGAGTACCGAGCAGCGGTCATCGACTATAGCATAGCTCTGGAGCAGTCGGCACTTAGTAGCGAGGCACGTAGCAGCGAGCTACAACGTGTCAAGACCGAGTATCTGCCTGAGCTTACGTTCGACCGCAGTGCCACGTTCGACTTTGGGCGGAACATCGTGGGGCGTAGGTGGTCGTGGGACACATCGCTGCAACTACGACAGCTCATCTATGGTGGTGGCGGGATTACAGCTCAACATCGTGAGGCCGAACTTGCGCTACTCATAGCCCTTGCACACCAGACTCTTACGCTACGTAAGGTGAGCTTGGAGGCTGAGCGGCGGTATTGGGCATTATCATGGGCTGCGGAGTATGCTGAGTCGGCAAGGCAGTATGTCGACATCATCCTTAGGCTGCGTGATATCGTTCAGCGACGCTTCGTGGAGGGGTACTCGGCAAAGGGCGACCTGCTGCAGATTGAATCACGCCTAAGCGATGCCGAGTATCAATTGTCTAAGGCTGAGGAGGAGTTTATCGTTGCGCTACACAGCTATAACTCGCTATGTGGCAACGAGCTGTCGACACATGTTACGCTACTGGAGTCGATACTTGGCCTTAGTCCCATGCCACAACGCTGCGAGGGCGAGGAGCTACTTGCCACACACCCTGAGATGCTCATTGCCGAGCATGAAGCGCTGAAGGCTCGTTGGGCAGTACGTGGCGTAAGTGCGAGGTATATGCCTAACATAGAGCTACTTGTATATGGCGACCTAAAGCCTAACATCCCACACGTAGCGGGTGGAGGGTTAAACCTGCAAGGTGGCGCAGTGATAAATTTTCACACGCCGATATATCACTTTGGAGAGCGCCGTCGGGCGGTGCGTGGTGCCAAGAGCGAACAACTTACATACGAGCTACAGATTGAGGATGTTGCCGACCAGCTATCGCTTCGTGAGGTAGACCTATGGACAAACCTTCAACGCCGAAGAGAGAGAGTCGAGAGCGTAACACGCAGCTTGGAGATAGCACGTGAGAACCTCGACATAAGCACCTATGCATACAACGAGGGGCAAACAACGATTGTCGATGTTATGCAGGCGCAGATAAGCTGGTTGCAGATCTACCGCAACATGCTCGCCGCACACTACGACTACTCACTCGCCATTGCCGAATACCGATGGCTGACAGGCGATGAGTAATCAATCTCTAACGTCGCTCTTGCTGAGTATTGTACCCTGAGAAAGCTTGATAACGCCGACACGTGGGCGAATCATTGTGCGTAGAGTCATGGCATCGATAGTGTAGCACTTCGTAGAGAGCATCTCGCCCACAACCGTAGCATCTGCAGACGTAAGCACCGTAGCACCCTCGCCGACAACACGTAGAGCATGCTCCAAGTGGCGTTCTAAGGCCTTAATATCGTATACGGTAAGCAGTGTTACACTCTCTTTCGCAAGTAGTTCAAGCGTAGCATCATTGCCCTCAGCATCATAGATAGCAATCTCAGCAAAGTGTAGAGGCTCTGGTGGCGTAGCCTTACGCTCACGAGTACCCACATACTCTAACGATGCATCCTCCCAGCAAGAGGCATCGGTAGTAGCAAACAGCACCTCCTCGCCTGTGGTCACACGTCTAAACACAAGACTCACATCGCTCTCAGCATCGGCCTTCGCTCGCTCACTCTCGACAGCCTCACGAAGGTTAACACCCTCGCCATAGGGCATAAAATCAATTATAGGGCTATAGCGCAACGAGTATAGGTTAAGTCCCAACGACAGGACAACAGCCGTAGCAAGCGACAACAGATTAAGTCTCTCAGCCTTAGCCTCAAGGCATAACAGCACTGCCATAGGTAGCAGCACAAGGTTTTTGATGAGCGTCTGCATGGGCGTAAGCCTCACAGCATCGCCAAAACATCCGCAGTCGCCAATAGGGAGTATCGTGGCACTAAGCAGCGTGATAACGGTAAATACAAGCGTGAAGATTAGTGTAACGATAGCCGTAGCACGATGCGCACGACCACTTAGCAACATCTCGCCGAGCGTGAACTCCACAACGGCAAGCGCAATGGCTATTATCAGTGCTGCGGGGAGCAGAGCCTCCAACGAGTAGGTAGCCAAGTACTTCTCGACAAACACCGACGTGCCTACAGGGTCAACACACTTGACAATACGCGAAAAGGTAAAGATACTGCCCAGCACCCAACGGCAAATATCTGCAACTCTCTCACGACGCATGGCGCACCTACTTTATATATGGGTTAAGATGCTCCATGATGCGCTCAAAGATAGCATCTGCCGAGGCCATCATGCCACCCTCATCAGCGCAGTCAACGACAATAAGGTCATCCCTACTCTCGGCGCTATCCAGGTACACCTCACGCACGCTGCGCTGCAGCTCAAGCGAGGCCTCGTGGATATCACGACCACCCTGAAGATAGTCTCTATCATCTCCCGAACGTTGCTCGGTAAGCTTACGCTCAGTAAATGAGAATGGTACATCAAGGAACAACGACACATCGGGACGAGGAATACCAAACTCCTCATACTCGGTGCTAAATATCCAATCACGCAACGCCTCACGTTCAGCCTTATCTGCAATCTTGGCACACTGATAACCCACGTTGGAGTATACATAGCGGTCGGCGATGACGACCTTGCCTTCGGCCAACCAGCCACGAATCTTCTGGGCGCACTCTGCCCTATCGCCAGCATACAATAGCGCAACAAGATAGGGGTTTACCTGCTCCACAGAGCCAAGCTCACCACGAAGAAAACGGGCGATAAGTTCGCCATATACCGGAGCGTCAAAGCGTGGAAAGTGGAGATACTCCACCTCAACACCCTTAGACTGAAACATATCCTTAAGGCGTGCAATCTGCGTAGACTTGCCAGCACCATCAAGACCCTCTAATACTATAAACATATCGCAAACTATTTAAGCATCATAACAGCACGCTCAACACCGGCACCCAACAGGTCTACCTCCTCAAGCGTATTATACATACCTATCGAGGCTCGACACATGCCCTGCACGCCGTAGTGTGTCATCACAGGCTCAGCACAATGGTGACCTGTGCGGATGGCGATACCGAGCTTATCGAGAATCATGCCCACATCGTAGGGGTGAGTACCCTCGACCGTAAACGAGACTATAGGACACTTACCCTCTGTAGTACCATAGATGCGCAAGCCCTCGATACGTTGCAGACGGCGGGTCATAGCATCAAGAATCTCCTGCTCATGGCTGTGTATTGCCTCAACACCAATGGACTCAACATAGCGTATAGCCTCAGCAAGACCCACAGCGCCGATAAAGTTAGATGTTCCCGCCTCATACTTCAGCGGCAGCGGAGCATATGTCGTACGCTCGAACGTTACCTTATCTACCATGTCGCCACCACCCATATATGGAGGCATCTGGTCGAGAAGTTCCTTTCGACCATACAGTAAGCCTATACCCGTAGGACCATAGAGCTTATGTCCTGAGAAGGCGTAGAAGTCGTAACCACGCTCTGCGACACGACCACCACCATGCACAACACCCTGACAGCCATCGACACACACATGTGCGCCTACAGCATGAGCCTTACGCACAACGACACTTAGGTCGGGGCAGGTACCGAGAGTATTTGAGCCCTCGGTAACAGACACAAGGCGTGTGCGCTCATCTATGAGGCTA
>JAZNQJ010000015.1:0-2547 GCA_045590115.1 Alistipes sp.
TTGCCGTTCGACTCCTTGTAGATTACCTCCTCGTCCGAGAGTGCTGTTTTTGCCGAGGGGTCCCAGTTTACCATGCGCACACCACGATAGATGCGACCCTTGCGGTAGAGGTCGACGAATACCTTGAGTACGCTTGCTGAGCGCTCCTCGTCCATGGTAAAACATGTGCGCTCCCAGTCGCACGAGGCACCGAGCTTGCGCAGCTGCTGGAGGATGATGCCGCCGTGCTTCTCCTTCCACTCCCAGGCATGCTCCAAGAACTCGTCACGTGTGAGTGTCGATTTGTCGATACCCTCGGCCTTGAGCTTGGCCACCACCTTTGCCTCGGTGGCGATTGATGCGTGGTCGGTGCCTGGCACCCAGCAGGCATTCTTGCCCTGCATGCGTGCTCGGCGTATGAGCACATCCTGCAACGTGTTGTTGAGCATGTGACCCATATGCAACATTCCTGTCACGTTTGGTGGTGGGATAACTATTGTGTAGGGCTCGCGAGCGTCAGGCTCCGAGTGAAATAGGTTCTCCTTAATCCAGAAGTCGTACCACTTCTGCTCGATTAGTTCGGGTGAATACTTGTCTGCTAACTGCATAACTATCTCTGTTTTTGTTTGTTATCGTTGGGTTTTCGTGTGCGCACGCCTATGCGTGGTGGGCACCAACGTACAAAGATACTAAAAAATTAGTAATTAGTAAAGAGTAATTAGTAATTTTTTTCGTTGCTGCTCACTATCAATTACTAATTGCTCACTTACAATGTCATTCTGAACGAAGTGAAGAATCTCTTCGGTGAGCGCTAAGGGTGAACGCCCGTACTCACTGCGAGATGTTTCGCTTCGCTCAACATGACAGTTGTGGATAGTTGTGGGTACGATGGGGTACGATGGGTTTTCCCATCTTCCCCCCAACCTAATCCTGCACGCCCTGCACGCCCTGCACGCTCAGCACACCCTGCACACCCTGCACACCACCGTTCGTGCGTTCATCTGTTTGTTGATTCGTTTGTTTGTCGACCTGTGGGGCGGCGGCAACACGTATTAAGTTGCCCTCGGCAACCAATCTGCCCTTGTCCACAAGTCGTGCTATGCGCATACGTGCAGCATTGGCGTTGATACCCTGTGTCGAAGCCACCTTGTTCGTAAGCGTCTGACGCTCGATGCAACCGCCATACTCAGTGTTCAATAATTGAATTATCGGGTCGCCACCACTGCCATATGTCGGGGCTGTGGGGATGTCGCATAGTTGGGGTATGCCCTCCTCCGAGATGGTAAAGGCAAAGCGCTCGAAAGGCTCGTTGCGGCAGAACTGAGGCTCCACTATCGAGCACTCGCCAGAGCGGTGTACGAAGATTACCGATTCGGCCTTGCGTTGCAGTGCCGAGCCGAGGTGGCCACGTGCCTTGTCGCTACCCGGGTTGGTGTGTAACACACAGAGTATGTGTGTATTAGTCTTTGTAGATATGGCCATGAGTGTGCCCACAAGAGCGTCGCTCTCCTCGAGGTTGTTGGTGTTGCGTTGCAGGTCGGCAATGCCATCAATAACAATCAGGTCGTAGCGATAGTGATAGATGGCACTTATGACCGTCTCGAGGCGCTTGTCGGGGTCGAGCTCACGCAGCTTGAGGGTTATGAGGCGAGGCTCGCACACAGCACCTCCCATCTTGGCTCCCGTCATCACCGTTATGCGTTCGATGACACGGCGTACGTGGCGCTCACCCTGCTCCGTGTCGACCCATAACACGTTGATATCACTATCTTTAGTTACATTTTTGAAGTTGTCGAGACGGTCAAACGGGATTGCCATTGCCGAGGCTACGAGGGCTGAGGCGAGGAATGTCTTTTTGCTCTTTGCCTCGCCCACGATTGCCGAGATGTTGCCGCGCGAGCATACGCAGCAGTTGTCGATTGAGATTAGCGGATGCTGCTCGGGCAGCTCCTTGGTCATGTCGACAACGTAGGGTTGTAGTTTCTCCTCCATGAGGTCGTACTCGAAGGCCTTGATGGCACGCTCAAGGGCTCGACCCTCGAGTGCCTGAAAATGGTCGGGATAGCGACTGCCATCCGATGCGTAGATTGGTTTTAACTCATTCATAATCTTAGGTTTATTTAATGGTATATATAGTGGTTTATAGGTCGAATGGTGGGTGGTTTCGGTGGGTTTCGATGTCTTTTTACGTATTTATTTGCATTAACTCATATTAAACATTGCCCCCCCCCTGCACGCACGCACAGGCGCACGCACGCCCGAAAACGTGCAAAAATGTGCATAGTGTGCAAAAAGTGCGGAACATAAAATGTGCAAAGTGTGCAGAGTGTGCAGAGAGGTTAAGGAGCTTAAGGTTAGTGGTAGTCTCGGGTGCTCCCTCAACGCTCCCTCCCCAAGCGGTAGGATGGGGCGCTATGTCCCCTCCCCAAAGTTCAAGAACTGAACTACGGTGCAAATATAATACATTTTGCAAGCGATATTTTCCATAAATTATGGAAAGAGCAAAGAAATTTGCATACTTCTTTGCATATTCATCTTTTTTCGCTATCTTTGTCTATTAATAAGTAA
>JAZNQJ010000016.1:0-5419 GCA_045590115.1 Alistipes sp.
ATACCTCTTGGCTGAGGGCGAGGAGACCTGGTTGCATGAGTGTGGCTTCGAGGCCACATACGCTTGGGAGCTTCATCACATCTTCAACGCTATGGCTAAGGGTGGCAGCGAGACTAAGAACGTGGCTGGCGATGGTACTATCAAGACTGACGCTAAGACCGTTAAGGACCTTAAGGAGTATATGGCTCGTGATGATGAGAAGTACCCAGCACCAGCTATGCGTCTTATGTTTACCTCAAACCACGATGTGAACTCATGGGCAGGTACTGAGTTTGAGCGTATGGGCGATGCTCATAAGGCATTTGCAGCTCTTACATTCGTTATGCCTAAGTCACAGCCACTCATCTACACAGGTCAGGAGATTGCCCTTAACCGCCGTTTGCAGTTCTTCGAGAAGGACTCTGTAAAGGAGCTTGTTGACTTGGAGTATGGCAAGGAGTATCGTGAGTTCTACCGCACACTCTGCTCATTCCGTCATGCAAATAAGGCTTTGGCTGCTGGCGAGAATGTAGCTCCAGCACAGTTTGTTGAGGGTGTTGCTGATTCAGTATTGGCATTTACACGTACTAAGGAGGATAACACAGTTTTGTGCTTGTTCAACTTCTCAGTAGAGCCTGTTAAGGTTACTCTTAACGAGGCAGAGGCTGGTGACTATATGTGCGTATGTGGCGAGGCTAAGAGCTTCAAGCCAGGTGATGTAGTTGAGCTTCCAGCGTGGGGCTTTATGCTTCTTGCAAAGTAAAACAAATATTTGAGTACGCTGCTTGTTAAGGTGGCGTACTCAATCTTTTATTCCGAAGGTTAATGATGTACAAAAATCCTGAGTGGAGCTACTCGGCAGTACTCTACGAGATGAACGTCCGCCAGCTTACCGAGCAAGGTACGCTCAGTGCTGCTGCACAGCGATTGCCATTCTTACGCTCGGTGGGTGTCGATGCCATATGGCTTATGCCGATTTATCCTATCGGCGTTGATGGTCGTAAGGGCAGGCTCGGCTCATACTACTCAATACGTGATTATAAGGGTGTAAACCCAGAGTTTGGCACTGAGGATGACCTGCGCCACTTTATACGTACGGCTCATGCCCTCGGCCTTAAGGTGCTGTTCGACTGGGTGGCTAACCATACGGCACGTGATGCTCGCTGGATTATGGAGCGACCAGCAGATTGGTACGAGCGTGATGAGGCGGGTGAGGCAAAGGTGCCATGGGATTGGACCGATACCGCCAAGCTCAACTACGCAAACCACGATGTGTGGCGTGGCCAGATTGAGGCTATGCGCTATTGGGTTGAGGAGTTTGATGTTGACGGCTTCAGGTGCGACATGGCTATGTTGGTGCCTATCGAGTTTTGGCAGGAGGCCGCTGAGGAGCTACATCGTATTAAGCCCGATGTCTTTATGCTTGCCGAGGCTGAGGAGGACAACTTGTTCGATAGGGCCTTTAATGCCAGCTATCAGTGGAATATCCACCACATTATGTGCGACATTGCCAAGGGCGCACGTAGGGTGTGGGGTTTGCGCAATGCTATGCACTCGGAGCGAGCAAAGTATCCTCGTGAGGCTATGCGCCTGAGCTTTACATCGAACCACGATGAGAACTCGTGGAGCGGCTCGCATCAGGCACGCTTTGGCGCAGCACTCGATGTGATGACTGCGATGACCTTCCTTATGCCCTCGACAATGCCTCTTATCTATACAGGTCAGGAGGTGGGCTACGACCATTCGTTCGAGTTTTTCGAGCGTGATGCTATCCCCGCTTCCCTCTATGTGGAGAACCGCACTACGGAGCTATACCGACGACTCTCGGCACTGAAACATCGTGAGGTGGCATTGGCTGCCGGCGAGCGTGGTGGCGAGGTTATCGAGATAGAGAATAACGCCAAGGATTGCATGATGACCTTTGTGCGTGAGAGGGGTGGTAGTCGTGTTGTGGCGATAGTAAACCTCTCGCCATATACCATCCATGCCGACTTCCGCACAGGAATATATGCTGGCAAGTATGTTGACGCTCTTACGGGTGAGCGTGTTATGTTAGACGACCATGTGGAGCGTGATATCGCCCCATGGCAATATCAGATTTTAGTAAAATAGTGAGTATGAAGAGATTTTTTAGTTTGGCGGTGCTTATGTTGGCCATCTCGCTCAGCGCTACTGCTGCTCAGCCACGCCTAAAGATTAAGCACGTAGAGCCACTATCGTGGTGGGTGGGTATGACTACTCCGTTGCAGCTTATGATTAATGGTGAGGGTGTGTCGGAGTACGATGTGCAGATACTTCCCGCAGGTCAGGGCGTTGAGGTTACGGCAGTACATAAGGCCGATAGCCCTAACTACATATTTGTGGATGTCAAGCTATCCTCAGATGCCAAGGCTGGTGAGTATACCTTGCGCTTTACAAATGGTAAGCGTCGTGTAGACTATAAGTATACCATCGCTGAGCGTGTTGCAGGCTCACGTGAGCGTAGTAGCTTCACTACTGCAGACTTTGTATACCTTATCATGCCTGACCGCTTTGCTAATGGCGATACATCGAACGACAATACTGATGATACTGTCGAGAAGGTAGACCGCTCGAAGCCTGGTCGCCGTCATGGTGGCGATATTCAGGGTATTATCGACCACCTCGACTATATTGCTGACCTTGGTGCTACGGCTATATGGTCGACACCTATGTTGCTCGATGATGAGAATGGTGCTTCGTACCATGGTTACTCATGTAGCGACTACTATCGTATCGACCCACGCTATGGCTCAAACGAGCTATTCTGCACATATGTGAATGAGTGTCACAAGCGTAACCTCAAGGTTATCATGGATATCGTACCTAACCATAGCTCTACGTCGCATTGGTGGTATGCCGACCAGCCATTCGAGGATTGGACACATAAGTGGGATAGCTATACACAGTCGAATTGGACATTCTCGACCAATATGGACTTTAATGCCTCAAAGTCTGACCTCTATCAGATGGAGAGCGGATGGTTTGATCGTTCGATGGCAGATATGAACCTCGACAACGAGTACCTTCTCAACTACTTCAAGCAGTGGGCTGTATGGTGGATTGAGTACTCGGGTCTTGATGGCTTTAGAGTAGATACCTACCCTTATAACGAGAAGATGCCTATGAGCCGCTGGTGTGAGGCTGTGATGGCCGAGTATCCTAACTTCAATATCGTTGGCGAGGTGTGGACATCATCTATCCCTCAGTTGGCATATTGGCAGGGTGGCAATGCCAATAAGGATGGCTTCGACTCGCATCTTAAGTCTATCATGGACTTCCCTCTCCACGACGCTATTCGTGCGGCAATGACCGAGAGTGGCAACGGTGGCTGGGGTCAGGGCATGACACGAATCTACGATGTGCTGTCACACGACTTCGTATATCACGACCTGCAGAATATGATGATTATGGCTGCTAACCACGACACCGACCGTATTGGCGATGTGTGCGAGGGTGATGCCCGTCGTATGAAGATTGTTGCTACGCTGCTCTGTACGCTGCGTGGTATGCCTCAGATGTTGTATGGCGATGAGCTTATGTTCCGCTCTACTGACCGCTCTAAGGGTCACCCAACACTTCGTGTGGACTTCCCCGGAGGCTGGCAGGGCGATGCTCAGAACCTCTTTGATGCCGCTCAGCACGAGGGTGCCCAGAAGGAGGTCTACGACTATACCCGTAGGTTGATGAATTGGCGTAAGGCTAAGGATGTTATCCACACAGGACGCACGCTGCACTTCATTGATCGTGATAATACATATGCCTATTTCCGATATAACGACAAAGAGGTTGTCTTTGTCTATATCAACAATAGCAACAAAACCCATCAGGTGCCTTGGGGACGCTATGCCGAGATTACCGAGGGCTTGGGTATGGGACGTAATGTTATCTCAGGCGCAAGTGTTGATATGAATGGTGTGAGCGTTGCACCTATGTCTACTCTTGTCGTTGAGTTCAAACGATAGGGTAGTCCCGAGTAATATAATACGCATGGATATTTAGGTATTCATGCGTATTTTTTATGACCTTTCTTGGATGTTTATCCAAAAATGTCTATATTTGTGAGACTGAGAACTAAAACTTAACGCAATATGAGAAGAGTATTTATGTTTGTTGTGGCCATGCTCGTTGCAGCTGTGGGTTATGCCCAGGAGCCACAGAATAGGTTGATGGAGGCGCAGATTGCCTATGATGAGGCTGTGTTGGCACAAAAGCGTGCTGTGCAGGATGTCCGTAATGAGGAGCGTCGTGTTATCGAGGCTTCGGAGCGTAGAATTGATGAGTCTAAGGCGGAGCTTTTGGCTATGCGTCAGAACTATAAGGCTGTTGTAGCTGAGCAGAAGCAACGTGTCGCTGCCGCTAAGCGTGAGCTTAAGAATACCACCATTCGCCATAAGGAGCTTTCTACACAGGCTAAGCAGGAGATTGCCGTAGCTAAGGCTACTACCAAGCAGGTTATCGCCGAGCGCAAGAGCGAGGTTATTCGAGCTAAGGCCGATATCGCACGCGCCAAGGCTGAGACTCCTAAGCAGTAGACACTCTCTTAGGTTTAGAAATTAGGAATGAGATTCTTTTCTTGTTCCTAATTTTTTTTGTTGAGGGTAACTATGGTTGCTATATTCATATTAACTTATCGAAACCAAAACTGCATAATTGCAAGCGTATGCTAAAAAATATAACGATTTGGCTTTTGGGATTTGTGCGCATAGATAAATGTTTGTATATTTGTGGGTTAATTGGCATATTGCCCTTGCGAGTAACTGTTGTGTAACATATGGCATAGGTTGCTCGAAAGGCGAGCATCGATCGAAAGGTAACGTGCGATGAAACGACTCTATACAATACTTCTTGCGGTGGTTGCACTCGTTGCTGCCACACTTCTTACGCCTGCAACTCTATGGGCGCAAGAGGATCAAACTACCTATGAGGAGTTGTATTCAAAAGCGGTAAATGGCGATGCTAATGCTCTATTTCAGCTGGGAGTTGCATATTATTTAGGTGCATATGGAGTTGAAAAAGACTATGAAAAGGCTGCTGAGTGGTATCGCAAATCGGCTGAGGTAGGAGATGTAAATGGCATGTTCTATTTAGGCGAATGCTATCTTGATGGTAAGGGTGTTGAGAAGGATGTGGATGAGGGTATTCGTTGGTGGATACGTTCTGCAGAGTCAGGTAACTCATGGGCATTATATGCCTTGGCAATAGCCTTCTCTGCAGGTAATCATGTAGATGTAGACTATGCAGAGGCTGCTCACTGCTGGGAAGCATTGGCTGAGATGGGTGACGCAGAGGCGCAAGCTGAGTTGGGCGACTACTATCTTTGGGGCAAAGGAGTGGCAATTGACTATGAAAAGGCGGCGTATTGGAGTAGTAAGGCTGCGGAGCGTGGTGTGACTAAGGCGGAATATAACTTAGGGTTATG
>JAZNQJ010000017.1:0-7649 GCA_045590115.1 Alistipes sp.
CTCGTTCTGGATGAAGCACAACGAGGGTACTATCAACGAGGGTGCTGGTACTCCTGCGGAGGCAACAGGCACGGATAAGGCTACCATTATGGTGATTATCACCAACTGGGATACCCCTTATGCTGTGAATACGGCCGATCAGTCGACATTCTTCTCAATGGCCGACCTTGCCACTATGGAGGGTGTTATCGGCTATGGCTATATCGAGAAGCGTGAGTCTGCAACAGAGTGGGCAGAGTACACTATCGACATCACATATCGTGAGGATATGAAGAGTGTTAAGCCTAAGAAGCTCGTTGTATCGTTTACTCCTTCAGGCTTTGGTGACTACTTTACGGGTTCTACCAGCTCGTGGATGTATGTCGATGACATTGTATTCAACTATTAGTAATTGTTAGTGGGGTAGCGGCTGCTGATGTGTTGCTGCTACTCTAACACTTTTTTCGATGAAGAAATTTTATTTAGCTCTCTTGTTGCTCGCCACCTCGCTTGGTGTGTCGGCGCAGCAAGCAGACAATACAGCAAAGAGCGAGACCCCAACCCAGAGCGTGCAGCTTACCCCCAACGAGGCACGTAAACAGCGAGGATTCTTCTCAAAGGATCTCTTTGTGCCTAAGGGACAGTGGATTTTTGGTGGTACGGCAGCCTACTCGGCACACCGCAATGCCAACTATACCTTCACGCTCATCAACGATATCGACTCTGAGGGCTACACCGTAACCGTAAGCCCTATGATTGCCTATGCGCCATGGAAGAATATGGCTGTAGGTGTGAGGTTTGGCTATGGTCGCTCGCTGTTTGCCTTGGACAACGCCTCGCTGTCGATCTCAGATGTTGATATCAATGTGGATATGTTCCACCAAATTAAGCATACCTACACTGGTACGCTCTTTTGGCGACCCTACATTCCGCTTGGCCACAGCAATCGCTTTGCATTCTTTGCAGAGGTGCAGCTCAATCTCTCGGGCGGACAGAGCAAGGTTGTTGCAGCAACTCAAGAGATTGATGGTATGCAGGACTATCGTGGTACCTACTCTAAGCAGTTTGGCGCACAGGTGGCCATTCAGCCAGGTATCGTAGCTTTTGTTACCAACAATGCTGCTGTTGAGCTATCCATCGGTGTGTTTGGCATAGGTCTTGACCGTATTCGCCAGATCAAAAACCAAGTGGAGGAGGGTAAGACCACGTCGCTGGATACTAACTTTAAGCTGAACCTACTCTCGGTAGGCTTTGGTATGTCGTTCTACCTATAAACCACGCAGCACTATGAGAAGATTTATAATAATGATTGTTGCTGCTGCGTTGTCACTATCGGTAGTAAATGCAGCAGAGCCAACTACTATTTCGGCTGATAGCACCGTAAAGAAGGCCAAGTTCTTGCCTATGCGTCAGCGTATCAACCGTAATATTGATCAGAATAAGTTTGTCTATAAGGGTGAGGTGATGCTCGGTCTTACGGCATCTTATGGTAGCCTCAATTCCGAGGATTCGGATGTGATGTTGCTCTTGGACAACATCAATCTTGGGTTACGTAGTGCCACCATCAAGCCCTTCTTTGCCTACTCATATCGCGATAACCTTGCTGTAGGTCTACGCTTCGGTTATGAGAGCATTCGTGGCGAGCTGGGCAACTTAGACCTCAACCTTGGCCTTATAGCCGATATGGAGAATATGGGTCTGTCGAACCTTGGTCTACGCAACGAGAGCTTTATGTGGTCGCTGTTCCACCGCAACTACATAGGCCTTGATCGTCGTGGTATCGTGGGCGTAATACTTGAGGCTGAACTTATGGTAAAGAGTGGTACCTCTACAATGTGGAGTGGTGTGGGCGATGAGCTTTCACGTAGCGACAGCCGTAACTTCGCAGCACGCCTTAACTTCAACCCCGGTATGGGTGTATACGTATTCCCACAGGTATGCTTGACCGTAACAGTGGGTGTTGGTGGCTTGTACTACAACAATATCCGTCAGTTCGACATGTCGGGCATCGAAACCGGCCGTCGTGACCGCTCAGGACTTAAGTTTAAGCTCAACATTGCCGATATCCAGATTGGCCTTGTGGCTCATTTGTGGAATAGTAAAAAGTAAGGAGCTATGAGAAAGATATTTAAGACATTTGTTTTGGGCGCTCTTGTTGCCGTCGTAGCAGGATGTATCAATAATGATGTGCCATATCCTATCATCAAGCTCGATATCCTGAGCCTTGAGGCAGAGGGTCTTAAGACTGCACCACAGATTGATGCTGTGTCAAAGAGCGTGAAGCTCGAGCTTGAGGAGACTGCTGATATTCGTAACGTGAATATCATGCAGGTGACGACTACTGAGGGTGCTACATCATCCGTAAAGTTTCCAGCAGTGTTCGACCTACGCACTCCGCTATATGTTGAGCTATCGATGTATCAGACCTACGAGTGGACAATCACCGCAGAGCAGACAATCGAGCGATACTATACTGTGGAGGGACAGATTGGCGAGTCGAAGATTGATGCAGAGCATCATGTGGCTACAGCCTTTGTGCCAATGGATCACGATATGAAAAAAGTTAAGATCACTTCGCTAAAGCTGGGTCCTAAGGATATTACAACCTACTCGGTAGATTTTGCCGATCTTACTGACTTTAGCGATGACTCTATGCGTCAGGTTACGGTGTCGTACCACGATGATATCGAGGAAAGATGGACACTTCAGGTTATCCCTACCGATGTAGAGATCGAGTTTAAGGGTGTCGATGCTTGGGCAAAGCGCATGTGGCTCTATGCTGAGGGTCGCAGTGGCGCAGATCTCGGCTTTAAGTATCGTAAGGCTGGCGACGAGGAGTGGCTTGCGGTCAACGACATTACGGTCAATGGTGGTAGCTTCTCAGCCTTTGTTGGTGACCTTGAGACTTTGACCGAGTATGAGGTTGTGGCCTACTCTAACGATAGCTTTACCGATGTGGTAAAGGTAACCACCGAGGATGTATATGCGTTGCCTAACGCCGACTTTGAGCTTTGGTCGACAATAGATGGTGTAGTATGCCCATACCTCGCCGGAGATCCATTCTGGGGATCGGGTAACGATGGTGCTGCTATGGCAAGCACAACGCTTACAGAGCCTACGGAGGATATCCGTCCTGGCAGCCAGGGTAAGTATGCTGCATCGCTACAGTCCAAGAAGGCTGCGCTGATGGGAATCGGTAAGTATGCTGCAGGTAACATCTTCCTTGGTGAGTTTGGTGGCCTTGTGGGTCTTGATGGCTTGGTTAACTTTGGCCGCCCCGTCTCAGCACGCCCTGTGGCTCTCCATGGTTGGGTTAAGTATAACTGTGGCGTTATCGACGAGCTTGGCCGAGTACCTTCTGCACGTCCTAACCTTAAGAAGGGTGATATGGATGAGGGTCAGATTATGATTGCCGTAGGTAATTGGACTGCCGAGGAGTATGGTGGTAGTGCAAACTGCCCTGTGGTGGTAAATACCAAGGATGAGTCGACATACTTCGACAAGGAGGGTAAGAACGTGATTGGCGTTGGCGAGATGATTCTTACCGAGTCTACTGATGGCTGGATCGAGTTTACACTGCCTTTGGACTACCGTACAACAAGCCAGGTTCCTACGCATATGATTATCGTATGTACCGGCTCACGCTTTGGCGACTACTTTACAGGTTCGACGCAGAGTTTGATGCTCGTAGATGATCTGGAACTAATCTACTAAGTTAAGAACGTCTAAGAAGGCGAATTTTGTCGTTATGCAAGGGTGATGAAATCCTCACATACGCCTTAGTATGCTGCGGTTTCCTCACCCTTGCAAGCCTAAAACTTCATCCTTCTCAGACGTTCTTATGATAAAAAGGTAAGGCGAATTTTGTCGTTACGCAAGTGGCGATGAGACCTAAGCATACTAACAGATATGTGAGAATCTTACCAAAGATTATACTTATGAAGGTTGGCTGATTTTTTTAGCCAACCTTCTTATTTTTTTTGTATCTTTGTGCTACGATGAGACCGAAACTTATAATCTTTGACTTTGATGGTACGCTGGGCGATACTCGCCAAAACATAATCATGACGCTACAGCGTACAATGCGTGAACGTGACCTTGAGTTGCGTGATGCGGCTACATGTGCCTCGACCATTGGCCTCACGCTCCATGATAGCTTTCTTAGGATGTATCCCGATATGAGCGAAGAGGAGGCAACGGAGTGCGTAAAGCACTATCGTGATATCTTCTACCAGAGCATCGAGGAGTGCATACCTAAGCTCTTCGGCGGCGTGGCATGGACACTCGAGAGGCTTCGTGAGCAAGATATTGTGCTGAGCATAGCATCGTCACGCAGCTCGCCATCGCTACTGCTCTTTATGCGAAGCATGGGCATAGCCGAGATGTTCAGCTATGTGCTTGGCTCTGATAATGTCTTAGGTCATAAGCCCAACCCTGAGCCTGTGCTTAAGACCCTCCGAGAACTCGGTTTCAAGCCCTCTGAGGCCCTTGTGGTGGGCGACATGCCCGTAGACATAGAGATGGCGCATAATGCTGGCGTAAGGGCTGTAGGCGTAAGTTATGGCAATGCTACACAAGAGGAGCTTGAGGCTGCTGGAGCCGATGTGGTCATTGATAACCTTGCGCAACTATTGGACTATATCGAATAATTTTGTAAATTTGAGCGACTAACACATTAAATACGCACATAATATGAAGAAGTTTTTACTTGTTGCTATTGCCGCTATGCTCTTTGTGGCGTGCGGCGATAACACTAAGCTGTCATCGCCCGATGGTCGTGTGAAGCTTACCTTTGAGGTTCACCCTGGTGGCAGTGCCTGTTACACTCTCTCGTACGATGGCGAGCAGATTATATACGACTCAATGCTTGGCATTGAGACCGAGGATAGCTCATTTGTGTCGAATATGGAGATTGTCTCAGTGGAGCATTCATCAAACGATGAGACCTGGCAGCCGGTATGGGGTCAGTATGCCGAGATTCGTGACCACTACAATGGTATGATCGTAGGTCTGCAAAATAGGGAGGGGCATAAGCTTAGCATCGAGTTCCGCCTATACAACGACGGTCTTGGCCTACGCTATAGGCTTGATGGCGAGGGTGTTGCTAAGATTACCGAGGAGCGTACCGAGTTCAGCCTACCATATGATGCTCAGGTACATTGGATGGCCGGAAGCGATGATGATGCCGAGTTTGACTATATGCACACGCAAGTTTGTGACATCACACCAGAGAATATGGCTCGCTCGGCGGGTAATACCAAGGATCTTATCGAGTGCGGTGTGGCTACACCCGTAGCCCTTGAGACCAAGTCGGGAAAGTTCTTTGCTATACATGAGGCAGCGCTGTGGGAGTATCCTGCAATGACACTTGAGTACTTTGAGGATGGTAGCAGATTTATCTCGTTGCTATCGGGCAACGAGGAGGTGAAAAACGAGGTGCAGTTGCCCTTTGCTACACCATGGCGTGTAGTCATCGTGGGTGATCGTGCAGGCTCACTTGTGGAGTCCACGCTGCTTCTTAACCTTAACGAGCCATGTAAGCTTGAGGATACATCGTGGATCAAGCCTATGAAGTATGTAGGCGTATGGTGGGAGATGCACCTCAAGGTCTCTATATGGGATCGTGATGGAGAGTATCCCCACTCGGCAACTACCGAGAACGTAAAGCGCTACATCGACTTTGCTGCTGAGAATGGCTTTGGTGGCGTGCTTGTCGAGGGCTGGAACGTTGGCTGGGGTCGTGGCGAGAAGTTTGACTACTCACAGCCATATCCCGACTTTGATATCGTGGAGATTTGCCGCTATGCCGAGGAGCGTGGCGTGGAGCTTATTGGCCACCACGAGACATATGCCAACGTGGATAACTACGAAGCGCAGATGGAGGAGGCATACGCCTTCTATGCTAAGCATGGCGTGAATAGCGTCAAGACGGGCTATGTGGGTAGCATCGCTGGCCGTAACCACTACGACCGCTCGATGGTAGACCACTATAACCGTACAGTCACTGAGGGTGCAAAGCATAAGCTATGTATCGACATTCACGAGCCTGTACACTCTACGGGTATCTGCCGTACATATCCTAACCTTATGAGTGCTGAGGGTATGCGTGGCCAGGAGTGGCATGCGTGGAACTCGGGCAACTGCATAGACCATAACCCAACGTTGCCATTTACACGCAACGTGGCGGGTCCTATGGACTTTACACCGGGTATCTTTGACCTACGCTATCATAATACCATTAATAAGGCTGCTGCTACTGCGGATGGTGGTGTGAATAAGGAGTACGACTACCGATTCTTTGTAAACTCAACACTTGCGCACCAGCTGGCGCAGTATGTGGTCTTCTATAGCCCTATACAGATGGTTGCCGACCTTCCTGAGAACTATCTAAAGCATAAAGATGCACTGCAGTTTATCGTAGATGTGCCTGTGGATTGGGCAGATACCCGTTGCCTTGAGGCAAAGATTGGCGACTATGTGGTAACGGCACGTAAGGATAAGGCTTCGGATGATTGGTATGTAGGTGGTATCACCGATGGCGAGGTGCGTAACGTAGAGCTAAAGTTAGAGTTCTTGGACTCAGGTCGTGAGTACGTTGCAACCCTCTATCGTGATGGCGAAAAGGCGGGCTGGGATACATATCCTACCGACTACATTATCGAGACCAAGACCGTAACTTCTGCCGATACACTCCCAATTCGCATGGCTGCCGGCGGTGGCTTTGCCCTACAACTCAAAGCTAAGTAGCAGGGTATACGAGGCTGAATAAAAAGTCTATTTTGTCGTTATGCTCGCCCTCAAAATGCTCATTTACGCTCAGTAAACTCCGCTTTTTCGGACTTCGCATGCCTAAAACTACTTCTTTTTCTTCAACCTCATGACAAAAATGGGGGTGGCTAATTTACTTTTTAGTCACCCCTATTGTTGTTTGTGGCAGTTTCCACATAAGCGCAGTAGAGTGAATTTACTGAGATTAAGGAGTTTAAGGAATTTCGTGAAGCGCAACTGATAATTTATCACTAAACTCATTACACTCCCTAAATTCCTTAAAAACACACTTTCCAATCACCACGACCAATCTCTTGTCAGAAGGCGTGAGATGTGGTGCCAAATGATAACTCCCCGTATGGGTTGAAATTTCTTGTGAGATGTCGGTTGTAAGTTTTGCAAAATAAGTGGTTAGATGTGGCCTCGATAAAGAAATTGCCCTGGATGGGTAGTACTTGGCGTACGTCCCATTCAGGGCAATGATTAAGAGGTTGCAGATGACCGCTTATTTTGATAAATGAGCAATGAAGTGAAATTTAGCGTCGGAGTGGTTCTAATTTGATGCCGATAAAGAGAAAGAGCGGATGGGCTGTACTTGGCGTACTGCTCATTCGCTCTTTGGATTGAGGTGCCGAAGTAGCACCGCTATCACGCTAAATTAGTTCATTGCCTGCTGGATAGCTACTGCAATAGCCACAGTTGCGCCAACCATAGGGTTGTTACCCATACCGAGGAAGCCCATCATCTCAACGTGTGCTGGTACTGATGAAGAGCCTGCAAACTGTGCGTCAGAGTGCATACGACCCATAGTGTCGGTCATACCGTGGGACAACTTCCATAGAGTCATATCATACAGACGATAACTATTCTCCGTAATTGCTGTATATCAACTTAATAAGAAC
>JAZNQJ010000018.1:0-6248 GCA_045590115.1 Alistipes sp.
GTGTTGCTATTGCTAAGGAGCATCTTGCCAAGTCGCTTGAGGTCAAGGGCGATAGGGTAGGTATCCTTGAGATGCGCCGACACCTTACCAACTACTTCAAGGGACTTCCCGACTTCAAGTCTACACGCCTCAAGCTCGTTACCTCGTTCGATGTGGATGAGATACTCACAACGCTCGACTATGTTGCCGAGCGTTGGGGAGATTTTGATATGCGAGAGGTTGTGCCAGAGGGTATAGTGGCAAAGTAGAGTGTGAGTCTTAGAGTAGCTTGCGTAGTTGTTCTACACTAATGTCTCTGAAGTCATTGATTATCAGGTCGGCATCTGTATTCTTGAGGAACTCTCTGCTAAATGTTGTGGCAAGGGCTACAACGCACATTCCGGCACGCTTGCCAGCCTCAATACCCGCCTCAGCATCCTCAAATACGATGCACTCCTCAGCTTTAAGACCGAGCTTAGCAGCTGCCGTAATGTATATCTCTGGGTCGGGCTTACAATGTGTAACTTGGTCACCAGCAACCGTAGCTGAGAAGAAGCGACGTATGTTGCATTTGTCGAGTACAAAGTCGACATTAGCCATAAATCCTGATGAGCCTACTGCCGAGCGAAGTCCTTCACGCTCAGCATCTTCAAGAAATTTTACGAGTCCCTCTTGTGGGGTGATTGTGGGAGCGTATATCTCACGATATATGGCCTCCTTCTGGTTGCCCAGCTCACGTATTCCCACACGCTCAACAATCTCACGTGGCATAAGTTCGCCCATGATGTCGTCGTTGCCACGACCAAAGTGGCGATTAAGTTCATCGAACGAGCGCACCACGCCATAGCGACGGAAGAATTCGGCAAAGGCCTGGCGGTGGATGTCAAGGTTGTTGACCAATACGCCATCCATGTCGAATAGTAGTCCCTTAAGCATAATTTCAGTGGCTGATAAGTTGCAAATTCTACTTGCACTCGTGGTGATGGCAGGCCTCACCTGAGTCCATCACGAAACCGAGCAGGTATCCACGAACGACTGCCTCGATATCGCCCTTGCAGCCACGTATAACCTTGATATTGTGGCTCTCGAGCTTGTTCTTAGCACCCTCGCCCATGTTTCCAGCGAGCATAACCTCGATGCCCATGCGCTCCATGTCGGCAGCGATGCCACTCTTGCAACCACAGCCCTCGGGTGAGTCGAGGCGTGATGTGGAGATAATCTCTTGGTTTTCAACCTCAAATATTGTGTAGTAGGCACAGTGACCAAAGTGGTCGTCGATGTGTCCATCACGTGTAGGTACAGCGATTTTCATAGTTGTTAGTTTTTTTTGTGGGGGATTAACAGACAAAGAGACAAAGTGATGTCGGGTATCAATGGTTGCCCGAGACCATCTCTGTCTCTTAAGTCTATATAGTCAAGTGTCGTACCTGCGACACCATCACGTCAAATTAGAGGTTAGGGTTAATCTTTGACCACTCCTCAATAGCAGGAACGATACCCAAAGTTACCAACTCATCACGCATCTTGCAGAGGTGAGCGTATGAAGCGTCAAGCTTAGCAAGCTCCTCCTCAGTACCTACAGGCATCTTGTATGAGCAACCGTTCTGATCGAGAACAGTGTCCATAGCCATCATGATGTGGTTGTACTTCTCGTTAGATACGTATGTACCTGCAGGGAAGCGGAAAGGCTCGCCACCCATCACTGAGCGAATCATCTCTACAGAGAGGTATGATGGGCTCTGGAATGATGAACGGCCACGAAGCTTGATGATAGCAGCACCACCCTGTGTTACATCCTTCTTCATCTGCTCCCACTCCTCAGCAGGGAACTCCTCGGTGCCGATAATGTCGGTGAGCTTGCGACCAGCAATCTTTACAGCGCTGCCGAATACGGCCATCTGCTCGCCGTGGCCACCATATGTTGCGCAACCCTCGATATCGCTCTGCATAACGCCGAACTTCTTAGCCAAAGCACTCTTAAGACGTGTAGTGTCAAGACCTGCGAGAGTAGTTACCTGACCTGGCTTAAGGCCTGAGTACAACAAAGTTACAAGACCAGTAAGGTCGGCAGGGTTGAAGATGATTACCACGTGCTTAACATCTGGACAGTAGGTCTTGATGTTCTTACCGAGCTGCTCAGCAATCTCGCAGTTACCCTTCAAAAGGTCCTCACGAGTCATGCCCTCCTTACGTGGAGCGCCACCTGATGAGATGATGTACTTAGCATCCTTGAAAGCCTCAGCCACATCGGTAGTAGCTGTGATGTTTACGTTGTCGAAACCGCTCTGGCGCATCTCCTCAGCAACGCCCTCTGGAGAGAATACATCGTAGAGGCAGATGTTGTTTGTAAGACCCATCATGAGAGCTGACTGCACCATGTTAGAGCCGATCATGCCGGCAGCACCGACGATAACGAGCTTGTCGTTAGTAAGAAAAGCCATAGTTGTAATAGTTTTTTAGTTATATGTTATTGTTAGCTTATTGCCATGATTGTGCAAATATCCTCGCAAAGTTAGAAAACATTTCGACGTTTTGCAAGCAAAAGCCGAAAAATATCACCACCCGCCATCTATCACTCTAAATTATACAGCTATAAGAAATAAAGATTGCGAAAGTTTTGACTTTATGAATAGTTTTTGCTACTTTTGCCGTCTATTATAAATATTGTATGGAGAACGAAACAAAAAATATCATAAACGACCTCGAGGCTTCGGACTACAAGTATGGCTTTGTTACCGACATCGAGACCGAAATAATCCCCAAGGGTCTTTCGGAGGATATCATCCGCATGATATCGGCAAAGAAGGGCGAGCCTGAATGGATGCTTGAGCGCCGCTTGAAGGCCTACCGCCATTGGCTGACGATGAAACACCCTACATGGGGACATCTTAATATCCCTGAGATTGACTTCCAGGATGTCATCTACTACGCTGCGCCAAAGAGCAAGCCTCAGCTAAACTCTATGGATGAGGTAGACCCTGAGCTTAAGCGTACGTTCGACAAGCTGGGTATTCCGCTTGAGGAGCAGATGGCACTTGCGGGTGTTGCTGTAGATGCTGTCATGGACTCAGTGTCGGTAAAGACCACATTCCGAGATACGCTCGCCAAGAAGGGCATCATCTTCTGCTCTATGTCGGAGGCTATACGTGAGTACCCCGAGCTTATCCAGAAGTACTTAGGCTCTGTGGTGCCATATACCGACAACTTCTACGCTGCGCTCAATGCTGCGGTATTCTCGGATGGCTCATTCTGCTACATACCTAAGGGCGTGCGTTGCCCTATGGAGCTGAGTACCTACTTCCGTATAAATGCTGAGGGTACAGGACAGTTTGAGCGTACGCTCATCGTTGCCGATGAGGGTGCTTATGTAAGCTACCTTGAGGGCTGTACTGCGCCACGTCGTGATGAGAACCAGCTGCATGCTGCCGTTGTGGAGATTGTGGTAGAGAAGGATGCCGACGTTAAGTACTCTACGGTGCAGAATTGGTATCCAGGCGATAAGCAGGGACGTGGTGGTGTCTATAACTTTGTGACTAAACGAGGCCTCTGCCGAGAGGGCGCACACCTATCGTGGACACAGGTGGAGACCGGCTCTGCCATCACGTGGAAGTATCCGAGCTGTGTGCTGCTTGGCGATAACTCCTCAGGCGAGTTCTACTCTGTAGCCCTTACAAACAACTTCCAGCAGGCAGATACGGGTACTAAGATGATACATATCGGCCGTAACACCCGCTCACGAATAATCTCTAAGGGTATCTCGGCAGGTCAGTCGCAGAATGCCTATCGTGGCTTGGTGCGTGTGGCTTCTGGGGCAGAGAATGCTCGTAACTACTCGCAGTGCGACTCGTTGCTTATTGGCGACAGGTGTGGTGCGCATACCTTCCCTGTAATCGAGTGTTCCAACCCCAGCGCACAGCTTGAGCATGAGGCTACCACTTCGAAGATATCGGAGGAGCAACTCTTCTACTGCAACCAGCGAGGGCTCTCGACCGAGGATGCTGTAGGCCTTATTGTTAATGGCTATGCTCGTGAGGTTATCCAGCAGCTGCCTATGGAGTTTGCCGTTGAGGCACAGAAGTTACTATCGCTATCGTTGGAGGGCAGCGTGGGATAGTGTCGAAATTAGAAATGAGCAATTAGTAATTAGGAATTAGAAATTTGAAATAGATATATGTTAAAGGTTGAAAATCTACATGCCTCGGTAGGCGATAAAGAGATTTTGCGAGGCATCAACCTCGAGGTTAAGGCTGGCGAGGTACACGCTATCATGGGCCCTAATGGCTCGGGTAAGTCGACATTGGCATCGGTGCTGGCTGGTAACGAGAAGTTCACCGTTACGGCAGGTACGGCCGAGTATATGGGCGAGGATTTGCTATCGCTCCCTATTGAGGAGCGTTCACGCAAGGGTTTGTTCCTTGGCTTTCAGTACCCTGTTGAGATTCCGGGTGTTACGATGGCAAACTTCATGAAGCTCGCTGTAAACGAGCATCGTAAGGCAAAGGGTCTTGCACCACTTACTGCTGCCGAGTACCTACGTCTTATGCGTGAGAAGTCGGCTATTGTGGAGCTTGACTCTAAGCTTACATCACGTGCCGTAAACGAGGGTTTCTCGGGAGGTGAGAAGAAGAAGAACGAGATATTCCAGATGGCAATGCTTGAGCCTAAGCTCGCAATACTTGATGAGACCGACTCGGGTCTTGATATCGACGCACTGCGCATCGTGGCTACGGGTGTCACACGTCTCAAGCGTGAGGATAACGCTACGGTGGTCATCACACACTACCAGCGTCTGTTGGACTACATCGTGCCTGACTATGTCCATGTGTTGTACAAGGGACGTATCATCTACTCGGGCGACAAGACTCTTGCACTCAAGCTTGAGAAGGAGGGCTACGATTGGCTTATTAACGACTATAAGGAGGAGTAGCAATGCAGCGAGTGTTCAATACTTTAGGTTGCGACATGGTGCGTATGGCCAAGCTACAGTCGGGAAGATATCTTCTCTCGGCGGATAGCCCTAAGGCTGTGTGTATCGCTGCGGGAGACTCCGTAGAGCTTGTTGTAGAGAATGTCGTAGGTAGCCTAAGTCTTGAGGTGGAGCGTGGTGCTACGCTACGCCTTGTAAGGCTTACTACGGAGCAGGGATGTGACTCACAGTTCGATATCACGCTACACGAAGCTGCGGAGTGCTATGCTACGGATGTGATACTATCATCGGCCGATGTAGGGCTTAATGTCAAGCTCGTGGGTGCGCACTCTACAGTAGATGTGGGCGGTGTGTTCCTACTCTCGGGTCAGGAGCGTGGGTCGGTAACTGCCGACGTGGCACACAATACCGAGCATACCACCTCACGTGTTAAGTATAAGGGTGTTGGCTCGGGTAATGCACGTGGTAAGTTCTCAGGACTTGTCTATGTTGCTCAGGGCGCACAGCATACCGACTCGGAGCAACTTAGCCGCAATGTGGTGCTTGGCGAGGCTCGCATCGAGAGTAAGCCACAGCTCGAGATTTATGCCGATGATGTGCGCTGTAGCCATGGTGCTACGGTAGGTCAGCTCGATGAGCAGGCGATACTCTACATGCGTCAGCGAGGTCTCTCACTTGAGATGGCTCAACGTCTGCAGATTGAAGGCTTTGTATCGGACGTGGTGCTTCACTCGGCAATAGATGATTGCCAGCCAATGCTCATGGAGGTGCTTCAGGATAAACTACAAACACTATAACCCGATGAGCTTCGATATAGAGCAGATACGTCGTGATTTCCCCATCTTAGAGCGTGAGGTCAACCGCCGTAGGTTGGTATACTTCGACTCGGGAGCTACTGCGCAGAAGCCACTATGTGTGATTAACCGCACTGATGAGCTTATGCGTGAGTATAATGCCAACATTCACCGTGGTGTGCATCATCTCTCTGGCCTAATGACCGACATGTATGAGCAGGCACGTGAGAGTGTACGAGCATTTATCGGTGCCGAGCATCGTGAGGAGGTAATCTTTACTGCAGGTGCTACTGCCTCGCTAAACCTTGTTGCCACGTCGTGGAGCGCACGTTATCTGCGCCCTGGCGATAATATCATCGTCAGCGAGCTTGAGCATCACTCCAATATTGTTCCTTGGCAGCTGGCCTGTGAGCGTCATGGTGCAGAGCTTCGTGTGCTGCCCTTTGGCGATAGTGGCCGTCTGTGTACCGAGCTTCTCGATAGCCTCATAGATGAGCGCACACGCCTTGTGTCTGTTACCGAGGGCTCAAATACTCTCGGTACCTGCC